>DATHFW010000109.1:0-13873 GCA_035317945.1 Steroidobacteraceae bacterium
GCTATTTTCAGCCACGCGATGTGGCAGTCGCGGGAGGTATAGAATTTTACGGGCCCCGCAAAGGCGCGCACGCCTTGATTCGAGAAATTCGCATGAGCGGCGGTCAGAGCACAGAGCAGTGCGGTGTAATTCGCCTCGGACCCGCCCGTCGCAAAGTGTCCCGTTGACTCGTCGCCGAGTCCTGCGCGGCGCGCCACCGCTCGGATGACATGGCTCTCCAATGCCACGGGCACCGGCGAGGAAGCCGAACTGGCGAGCTGCGGATTGAAGGTTCCGGCGATACGATCGGCGCATTGCGCAGGAAAATTCGCGCCCGGATTGAACAGGCCAAAGTAGCGCGGGTTCGCCATTTGCACGATGCCGTGTTCCATGCGCTCGATCGTCCAGCGCAGTGCATCCTCGAGCGGCCGCGGCTTGCTGAAATCGAAGGTTTCCAGCTCGGCGCGAAATGCCTGCATGTCGATGGTCGGCGCGACCGGTCCGGCCTGCACGCGCCGCAACGATGCTTCCAGCTCGAGGGTGAGCCAGCTGCCGATCCGATCCCGGTCCGACGCTTTGGGAAATAACGCCGGAATCGCATCCGGCAATGATTTCTGGCTCAAACAGCGGCGCCGAGTGCCTGATCCAAGTCGACCAGGATGTCATCGATGTGCTCGATGCCCACGCTCAAGCGAATACTGCCGGGACCGACCCCGGCGGCCAGTTGTTCCTGCGGCGACATTTGCCGATGAGTCGTCGATGCGGGATGGCACGCCAGGGATTTGGCGTCGCCCAGATTGACCAAGCGCTTGAACAGCTTGAGCGCATTGTAGAAACGCATGCCGGCCGGCAAACCACCGCATATCTCGAAGGTCATCAGGGAGCAGGCTCGACCGCCGAGATATTTTTGCACCAGCGGATAGTACGGATTGTCGGAAAACCCGGCGAAATTCACGGATTCCACCCGCTCATCGCCGCGTAGGAAATCGGCAACCTTGCGGGCATTCTCGACATGCCGGTCGACACGCAAGGCCACCGTTTCTATGCCTTGCAGCAGCAAGAAGGCACTCATCGGCGAGAGTACCGCCCCCACCGTGCGTTGATACACGCTGCGGCAGCGGCCGATGAACGCAGAAGCGCCATAGTGATCGGTGTAGACCAAACCGTGATACGACTCGTCCGGCTGCGTGAACATCGGATAACGCGCCGCATGGGCAATCCATGGAAACGTCCCGCAATCGACAATGATGCCGCCGAGCGTGGTGCCGTGACCGCCCATGAACTTCGTCAAGGAGTGAACGACTATGTCCGCGCCATAGTCGACGGGCCGAACCAACATCGGCGTCGCCACCGTATTGTCGACGATCAACGGCATGCGGTAGCGATGGGCGAGGGTTGCGAGCGCCTCGAGGTCACAGACATTGCCGGCCGGATTGCCGACGGTTTCGCAGAAAATGGCGCGTGTGTTGTCGTCGATCAACGCTTCAAGATCGGCGGCACGGTCGGATTTAGAAAATCGCACCTCGATCCCCATCTTCGGCAGGATGTGGGCGAACAACGTGTAGGTCGTGCCGTAAAGCTGCGGCACCGAGACGAGATTGCGGCCCATCTCCAGCGCATTCATCGATGCATAGAAAAGCGCCGTTTGCCCCGAGCTGACGCTCAACGCGCCGACGCCCCCCTCGAGTTCGGTGACCCGCTGCTCCAGGACATCGGTGGTCGGATTGCTGATGCGCGAATACCGATATCCCGGGACCTCCAGGTTGAACAACGCGGCACCGTGCTCCGCGCTATCGAAGGCATACGCGGCCGTTTGGTAAATCGGCACGGCGACTGCCTTGGTCGTGGGGTCGGAGTCGAAGCCCCCGTGGATTGCGATGGTTTCGCGCTTCATTCTTGCAAATTTTAGGTTATGAGGTTGCGCCAGTGTATATCGAACGATGCAGGTAGTCGTGGTATGGTTCGCAATTCCCAAGATGACGTTTAAATGGCCATTTCCGTGACGCAGCCCGGTGACGTCGATTCAAAATTCGCCCGCGACGCTTGGCTTCGGGCGCTGTCGAAGACGGCAAGCATCGGCGATCAGGGTGTGACGCTTCCCGAACTGATCGCCCGCTTGAGCCTGGAGTTCGACGCCGCGCCCGCACTGGTCTCCAGCGAATCGTCGCTGACCTACCGTCAAATGGGCGAGCGGTGCAATCAGTATTCCCGCTGGGCCATCTCGCAAGGCCTCGAGAGCGGAGATGCCGTCTCGCTGCTGATGGCGAATTGCGCCGAGTATCTGCCCATTTGGCTTGGGCTGACGCGCATCGGCGTCGTGGTTGCACTTATCAACTCGCAACTCTCCGGCAACGTGTTGGCGCACTCGATCAATATCGCATACCCAAAGTATTTGATTGTCGGCGCCGATCTCACGCCCCGTGTCGCTGCAATTCGCCCGCAATTGCCGCCGGGCCTTGCCTGCCGAGTACTGGGATCGAGCACACTGGATCTTGCGCCCCTCGAGGTTGAACTTGCGGCCATGGCGGCAGAGCCGCTGCTCTCATCGGAGTTCGCAGCACCTGCCATCGACGCGACCGCGCTGTACATTTACACCTCGGGTACGACCGGTTTGCCGAAAGCGGCGAAGGTCAGCCACTACCGTCTCATGCAATGGAGCCATTGGTTCGCCGGCATGATGGACACCAGCCCAAGCGATCGCATGTTCAATTGCCTGCCTCTTTATCACAGCGTCGGCGGCGTGGTGGCGACCTTCGCGACGCTGGTGAGCGGCGGGGCGGTGGTGATCCGCCGGCGATTCTCGGCGACCGACTTTTGGCGCGACGTGCGCGATGAACGCTGTACGCTGTTTCAGTACATCGGCGAGCTGTGCCGCTACTTGGTCAACACGCCGCACCAGCCCATCGAGATCGAACACTCGCTGCGCATGGCGTGCGGCAATGGTTTGCGGCCGGAAGTCTGGGAGCCTTTCAAGACGCGGTTTCGAATTCCGCGCATTCTCGAGTACTACGCCTCGACCGAAGGCAATTTTTCCTTGTACAACTGCGAGGGGCAGCCGGGGGCCATCGGGCGAATACCGGCGTTTCTGTCAAGCCGCTTGCCGGTGGCGTTGCTGCGATTCGATCTCGAAACATCGGAGCCGCAACGCAACGCCGAAGGGTTCTGCGAGCGCTGCCTGCCCAATGAAATTGGCGAAGCCGTGGGACTGATGCCCCAGGCGGATGAGCAGCGTGCGGGCCGATTCGAAGGCTATGCCGACGCGGAAGCATCGGCGCGCAAAGTGCTGCGCAATGTCTTCAAAGAAGGCGATGCCTGGTATCGCACCGGCGACCTGATGCGCCGTGATGAGCGCGGATTTTATTACTTCGTTGACCGTGTCGGTGAAACCTATCGTTGGAAGGGCGAGAACGTCTCGACCGCGGAAGTCCTGACCGCGCTCACGGCGAGCCGCGGCGTCATCGACGGCGTTGTCTACGGTCTCATGGTGCCGGGTGCCGACGGGCGCGCCGGAACGGCAGCGCTGGTGGTCAACGGCGAATTTGATCTCGCCGCGTTTCGCGCCGAGGTCGCGACGCGCCTACCGCCTTACGCGCGCCCGGTATTCTTGCGGATTGTGTCGACGCTCGAGGCCACGGCTACCTTCAAACCACGCAAGCAGGATCTGGTGCAGGCCGGCTTTGATCCTGGCCGGGTCAGCGATCCGCTCTACTTCGATGATCCGCGATCGCAGCGCTACGTGCGCCTCGACGCCGCGCTGTTCGCAGCGATCTCAAAGGGCGAGCTCAGAATCTGACTACGTCGGTTCTGGTTCTCCGACCTGTGCTATGGCGTTGGCGATGGGAATCTGCACGATGAGCATCGTGCCGCCGGAAGGCGGACTCCTGACGTCCAATCGGCCACCCAGTGCGCGGACCCGATGGCGCATCGAAGCCAGTCCGTGTGAGGCGATCGCCATGAATTGGCCGGCCGGAATACCGATCCCGTCATCGGTGATGCGCAGCAGCAGGGTTTCATCGTCCATGTCCAGGCTGATATCCGCGGTTTTCGCGCCCGAATGCTTCAAGATGTTGCTAAAGGCTTCCTGCGCGATTCGAAACAAAGCGATCGAGGCCTCGGACTTGAAGCGGGGCTCCTCGTCGGGATATGACTCGATGCACTTGAGTCCCGCGCTGCCGCAGGTCTCCTTCATTTGCCAGCGCAACGCGGCGAACAAGCCCACATTGTCCAGAAGCGTCGGGCGCAGCTCCTCGATGATGCGCCGCTTCAAATCGACGCCGGCGGCAAGATTTTGCTGTACGCGATCGAGCCGTAGCTTCAGTTCAGGATGGTCTTTGCCCAGGTGCTGTTCGGTCCAGGAGATGTCCATGCGCGCGCCCACGAGCAGGCCGCCGAGCTCGTCGTGCAATTCACGCGCTAAGCTGGCCTTTTCGCGTTCCGCGACATTTTGCAAATGCGTGGAGAGCTCGACCAGTTCGCGGGTCCTGTCTTCGACCTGACGCTCGAGCTGCTGCTTCTGATCACGCAACTCAGCAGTGAGCGCCGTGCGTCGACGCATATCCAGCCACACCAGGCGCGAGGCAACGAACACCAGCAGCATGTTGAAAATCGTGCCGGACAGCGTGATCCAACGGCTCAAGCTCAAGGAACCGGCCCAGTGCGCCGCGGCGGCATTGTGCTCGAGCGCTTCGCGATC
Organism: Steroidobacteraceae bacterium; assembly: GCA_035317945.1. Taxonomy (GTDB): domain Bacteria; phylum Pseudomonadota; class Gammaproteobacteria; order Steroidobacterales; family Steroidobacteraceae; genus Bog-1198. The sequence continues at coordinate 4,673 of DATHFW010000109.1, forward strand.
GCGCAGCTGATCCAGAATGCCGCCGATCACCGTGCCGGTATCGGACCCGACGCTGGTTTTCACGAGCGCAACCGCCGCCGGGACTCCCTGGGTCCGTTGTATCGCGAGAATCATCGATAGATGCGCCAGCCTCTTGCCGATCAGGACATGCAGGTCTCGCACTTGGCTCGACCCGACATCCGATCCGGCATACGCCAGGCGCAGGTTTTCCAATCGCGGTTCTACGTCGTCCACGACTCGGTTGTAGGCTTCGAGATAATGCTGGTCGCCCGTGAGCAAGAACGCGTGCTGTGCGCCGACGGATCTTGCCAGCGAATTTTGCAACGCCTCGATGCCCTGCTCACGCGCCGCGGATTTCTGCAACCGCTCACCCGCCTCCTGCAGCCGCGCCTGACCTTCGCCCGTCACAAAGAATAGCGCGGCCAGAAAGCTGACGATAAGAAACGGCGGAACCGCCACGTACCAGCGGCCCAAGCCATCCAACATTTCGCTCAAGAGATTCACGCGATTCATTTTGTTAACAAATGCTGCGTCTGTCCATTGTTGCATTGCCCAAGTGCCGCAGCGATGACCGCACGCCGAACCTGAGGCCTGCCGCCGAAAAAATTGTCAACATGGTCCGGGGGTTATCGCCGCGAAATGTAAACTTTACGCGATTAGAACGTCGCCAAGCTCACCGTGTCGGTCACATCGTCCACGGCAAAGGCAACCGGAATCGCAATAATCGGTACGCGAGGCTTGTCTTTGAGCCATATCTCGAAGGACTCCAGGGGCATGGGTTTCGCGTAAAAGTATCCCTGCGCAACGTCGCAGCCGAACTCGCGCAGCCGGCCGGCCGCCGCCGCGGTCTCGATGCCCTCCGCAACCACTTTCAATCCCAAGCCGTGTCCCATGTCGATCGCCGAGCGCACAACGGTTGCAAACTCGGGATCGGACTCCAGGCTTTGAATGAAACTGCGATCGATTTTCATTTCATGAACGGGCATGCGTGCCAGATGGCTCAACGAGGAATACCCGGTGCCGAAATCATCAATCGACAAACTCACGCCCAATGAGGCGATGGCGTCGAGCATGTGCAGCGCCCGCGCCGGATCTTCGATGGCGCCGCTTTCGGTCAGCTCCAAGGTCAGCAGCGTCGGCGGCAGCTGGTGGCGGCTCAACAGCATGGCGACCCGGGAATCGAAGCGTGAGTCGCCGATGTCCTCGGCGCTGATGTTCACGGCCAGGTTCAGCGCCATGCCCGCGCGTTGCCATTCCGCCGCCTGCGCCATCGAGCGATCCAGAGTCCAACGCGTCAACCAGCGTATGAATCCGGTTTGTTCGGCGAAAGGGATGAAATCGACCGGAGTCAACAGGCCGCGTATCGGATGCTGCCAGCGAAGCAGAACCTCGGCGCCTGCGACGCGGCCGGTGTTGAGTTCGATTTTCGGCTGGAAGTACAAACGCAACTCATCGTGCTCCACGGCGTGGCGCAACTCGCCCAGCAACGAGAGTTGATCCCGAGCCGCGGGCTTGAGCGCCTCCGCGTAGATCGACAGTGCGCGCTTCTCGCGCCGTGCGCATTCCAAGGCCAAATCCGCGCATCGCATCAACTCGTCCTGCGAAGAGGCGCCATCGGCCGACAAGGCCAATCCCAGGGTCGCGCTGATGTCGATCGGCTGAGCTTCCACGAACACCGGATCGGCCAGTGCCAGCAGCAGGGTGGTGCCCCAGGCGTGCAGGCCGGCGCGGTCGTTCAGCTTCGTGAACGCGGCAAACTGATCGGCCGCAAGCCGCGCAACCGCAGAACCGACCGAAGGCACCGCGGCGATGCGAGCCGCGATTTCGGTGAGCACGGCATCGCCCACGGAATATCCCAAATGCTCGTTGATGCGGCGAAATCGATGCAGATCGATGACCACCACGCCGATGGGCGCGCCATCGGCCTCGCGCAGGGCATCGCCCAGTGCGGCACCGAAGGCCGTGCGATTCATCAGCCCCGTCAGTGCATCTTCGTAGGCGAGGCGCCTGATGGATTGATCACGGGTTTGGACGGCCGTTTGCATCAGGTGCAGGCCTTCGGCGAGTACGCCCAGTTCATCGTCACGCTGGACGTTTCGTTGCGCATCGTAGGTTCCGGCGCGCATCCGATCAACCACCTTGGTCAGGTCTTGCAGAGGACGCGTAATGTTGCGCGCCAGCCAGAATGCGGCCAAGGCGAAGGCGACCAGGCTGACGCCCCCGATCACGAACAGAGCTTTTGTGAGGCGCTCGAATGGCGCGCGGGCGTCTGCCAGCGAACGCGACAGCACGGCAACGATCTCGGTGTCGCCCACCTTGGACATTTCGATGCGGCGCGTCACCACGTCCGTAGTCCGCCGGGTGCCGTCGGACACGGTGCTGATGACGTCCGTCCAGCGGCCGCCGGCATGCACGGACAATGTCACGGCGAGGCCTGTGATATCGGCCAACTCGTGCGCGGCCTTTTGATCAATTTCAAAACCCATGGCGATCCAGGCCACGGGCAACGGGCTGCGCACCGGCACGGTCACGATTTGGTAAATGTGTCCCCGATCCACCATCATGCTCGCCGCGCTGTCCGCGGCAATCCCTGCGGGCAGGTGAGTACCGGAGGCCGCAATGACTTTGCCGTCCAGCGACATGAGCACGACCAGCGCCGCGCCGATGCGCTCGCCGCTATTTTCCAACGCCGAAGCGAGGGTGTCGGTGTCGCGTGCCGCGACAGCCGCGCGGAATCCGTAGTCGGCGGCAACCGCTTGCGCCGCCTGAGTGAGCTGTCGGCGATTGCTTTCCAGCAGGCGCGGGAATACCAACGCGCCGACGTCGAGTTGCCGCTGGACTTCCCGCCCCGCGCTGTCGCGATTGGCCGCCAGCACCGCGCCGAGAGCAGCAGCCAGCACCGCCGCCAGCAACAGCAGAAAAGTAACGGCAATTCGGGTCCGCAGCGCCAATGCCTTTTGCTCCTGCTGCTGGCTGGTAGGCTAGGTTAAGCCGCCGGGCCGGCGACGGCTGTGCGTTCGCACACATCCCTGTGGGCGGCCTAAGATCGCGTCCGTGACCTAAGTCTCACATCGCTTACACTATGGAGCTTCATGCCAATCGTCCGCCTCGAAAAAGTCTCGCTCAGCTTCGGCCTCAAACCCTTGCTCGATGACGTCAGTCTGCAACTGCGCCGGGGCGAGCGCGTCTGCTTGCTCGGCCGCAACGGCGAGGGGAAGTCTTCGCTCTTGCAATTGATCACGCGAAAAATACTGCCCGATAGCGGCGAAGTATGGGTACGGCCGGGGGCGCGGCTCGCAAGCCTGGCGCAGGAGGTCTCGCCCGCCAGCGACGCGCTGGTCCGCGATGTGGTGCTGGGCGGCGTTGAATTGAAGACGACGGGAGATGAGTGGCAGGCCGAGCTGCAGGTGGATCAGGTGATCTCACGATTGGGGCTGGCCGGCGATGCCTTGATGAGCGCGCTGTCCGGCGGTTGGCGCAGGCGCGTGATGTTGGGCCGCGCGCTGTTTGCAGCGCCCGACGTCTTGTTATTGGATGAGCCCACCAATCATCTGGATATCGAGGCCATCACATGGCTCGAGAACATGATGCTCGACTATGCCGGGGCTTTGTTCTTTGTCAGCCACGACCGCTCATTTGTCCGCCGTTTGGCCACCAAAATCGTCGAACTGGATCGGGGGCAGCTGCGCGTTTGGCCCGGCGGCTACGATGACTATGTTTTACAAAAGCGCGCAGCCCTCGAGGTCGAGGCCAAGCACGCGGCCTTGTTCGACAAGAAATTGGCGCAGGAAGAGGTGTGGATCCGCCAGGGCGTGGAGGCGCGTCGCACGCGCAACGAGGGCAGGGTACGCGCGCTCGAGCAATTGAGAATCCAGCGGCGCGAGCGGCGCGAGCGCATCGGCACGGTGGAGTTGCGTGCACAGGACGCCTCGCCCTCCGGCAAACTGGTGTTCGAGGCGAAGCATGTCACGCACGCTTTCGGCGCTGCGCCGATCATTCGGGATTTTTCAGCGCGCATACAGCGCCGAGATCGCATCGGCATCATCGGGCCCAACGGATGCGGGAAGACCACGCTGATCAAGCTTCTGGTCGGCGAATTGGAGCCGACCTCGGGTCTGATCAAGCGCGGCACAAACCTGTTGCCCGCTTACTTCGATCAACAGCGCGAGCAATTGGACCCCGGGGCTTCCATCATGGACAACGTGACCGGCGGCAGCGGCGACACCGTGACCATCGATGGCCAGGCTCGGCACGTATCCGGCTACCTTCGCGACTTCCTGTTTCCGCCGGAGCGACTGCACGCACCTGTGAGCATGCTGTCGGGCGGCGAACGCAATCGGTTGCTGCTGGCGCGCCTATTCGCCCGTCCCAGCAATCTTCTGGTGATGGATGAGCCCACCAATGATCTCGACGCGGAAACATTGGAGCTGTTGGAAGAAATGGTGGCGGACTACGCCGGGACGCTGCTGCTGGTCAGTCATGACCGCGCGTTTCTCGACAACGTGGTCACCAGCACGCTGGTGTTCGAGGGCGATGGGCAGATCAATGAGTACGTCGGCGGCTACACCGATTGGTTGCGCCAGCCAAAAGTCGCAGCGTCGGCCGCTGCCTCGGCGGCGACGCTGAAGCCCACGGCCGCGGCGAGTTCCCGCGGCGCGGCGGGCGCGGCGGGCGCGGCCGGCGCGGCCGGCGCGGCGCCCAAGCCCAAGCGCCTGTCCTACAACGAACAGCGTGAGCTCGCGCAGTTGCCCGAGAAAATCCAGCGCTTGGAAACGGAACAAGCGCAGCTCAACGCGCTGATCAGCGATCCGGCCGCCTTTCAGCGCAGCAAGGATGAAAGCAATCTCGCGCTCCAGCGCTTGCAAGCCTTGGCGGCGGAACTCGAGACTGCGTATTCGCGCTGGGACACGCTGGACAATTCAGCCAGCCCCGCGACGCGGGCCTAGCGGCGCGGCCGCCCGCCCCTAAGCAGATCGCTGGGATTGGGGAGGCCGGCGCCTCCGGCATCGGGGATCAGCAGCGATGAGGCTTGCTCGCGACGCATTTCTTGCAGTTCCCGCATGGTTTGTTGGACCGCTTGCTCCGCGGTGGCGCCAAATTTATCAATGGCGGCACTCAGTGTAGCGGCATCCAGTTCGAAACTGATCGGCACGCCGCCCATCGGCGTCATGACCTGCGCCTGTCCCACGAAAATCACCGGCCGCTTGTCGTCCGCCGTGCCGTCCGCGTTCACGGGGGTCAATCTGCGGATGGTGCCGACCTTCCGATCGGTAAAAGTTTCCTCCCGATAGACTTGCGTCGAGTCCATGCTCATGAATACACACCTCTTGCGATCGATTCGATAGCCAACCCTAGCAGTTTTCGGCCTTGTCATGGAGGCCTGATACGATACCGAGCTTGGCACACTCGACCTCAGCACCCAAGTTATCCATTTGGAGCACCCTCTTAGGCGTGGCTCTTTTTGGGCTGGCGGTGTTCGTGCTGCATCACCTGCTCGGCAAGTATCATTGGAGCGACATTCTAGAGCGCGTCAACGCAATCTCGAACACGAAATTGCTGCGCGCGGCATTCTTCACGTGCGCAGGCTACGGCTGCCTGACCTTGTACGATGCGCTCGCGGTCCGTTTCGCGGGCGCCCACGTTCCCTATCCGCGCGTTGCCTTGATATCGTTCATGGGATATGCGATCGGCCACAACGTCGGATTGAATTCGCTGAGCGGCGGTGCGGTTCGTTATCGTGCCTATACGGCGCTGGGCTTGAGCGCCAAGCAAATCGCGACCATCATCGCATTCGGCACGCTGACTTTTTTCCTCGGGGCCAGTGTGCTGCTCGGTGCATCGCTGCTGTCGAATGCCGGCATGTCCGGATCGATACTGCATGTGCATGCGTGGCTGGCCATTGCCGCCGGCGTCGCGCTGCTGACGGGCGTCGCCGGGTACCTGTGGCTGGTCTGCACCCGCCACGCTCCATTGCGGTTCCGGCGTTTCGTCATTCCCGTGCCGAAACCGGCGGTGGCTTTCGCACAGATCGGCATCAGCTGCATCGACATGTTGTGCGCCAGCAGCGTTTTATTCGTGCTGCTGCCGCGTGAGGCTTCCATCAGCTTCTTCGCATTTGCCGGCGTATATCTGATAGCGCTCGCCGCCGGCGCCATCAGCAATGTTCCCGGCGGCATCGGCGTGTTCGAATTCGTCCTCTTGCTGTTGCTGCCCGAAGTGCCCAAGGATCGTCTCTTGGGCGCGCTGGTGGCCTACCGCGCCATCTATTATTTCGCGCCCTTCGCCCTGGCACTGGTGCTGCTGGGCGCGCATGAGGTCTGGATACACCGCGCGCCGGTGATCCGCACCGCGCGCTTGATCCGCGCCATCCTCATTGCCGTCACGCCCCAGGCCATCGCCATCGCCGTATTCCTCGCCGGAGCCGTGTTGCTGTTTTCCGGCGCCACTCCCGCCCTCGGCAGCCGCCTGGCACTGCTGCGAAATTTCGTACCGTTGTCGGTGCTGGAGCTGTCGCATCTTCTCGGCAGTGTGGTGGGCGTCGGTTTGCTCATCATCGCCCATGGTCTGTACCGGCGGTTGCACACGGCATGGTGGATCACCATTTGGCTGTTGTGCGCCGGGATCTTGGTGTCTTTGCTCAAGGGCTTCGACTACGAAGAGGCAACCGTCTTGAGTTCGGTGGTCATTCTTCTGACGGTCGCGCGCACGCGCTTCCGGCGCCGCGCCTCGCTCATCGAGCAGCACTATTCCAGCGCGTGGATCGTGGCATTCTTTTTGGTGTTGTTGACGGCAGGGTGGCTGGTGCTTTTCGCCTATCGGCATCTACCCTACGATAAAGAACTGTGGTGGGAGTTCGCCTTTCACGCCTCGGCGCCCCGCAGCCTGCGCGCCTCGCTGCTCGCCGTCATCATCGCCGCCGCGTACGGCTTGTGGCGCGTGCTGCGGCCGGCACCTCCGCGGTTTTCGGCGCCGCGAAAGGCGGACTTGGAATGTGTGGCAGAGTTGATCGAGAAGGGCGAGGACACCACGGCGAATCTTGCGCTGTTGGGCGACAAAAACCTGCTGTTCAATCATGACCGCACCGCCTGCATCATGTTTCAGTCCTCGGGCAGCAGCTGGGTGGCGATGGGCGATCCCATTGGCCCTGCCGAACTCGGCGAAGCCCTGGCCTGGGAGTTTCTGGAGGACTGCGACGGCATGGCGGTCTCTGCCGTGTTCTACCAGGTCACGCCGGAGCGGCTGCCGTTGTACATCGATTTGGGCTTGACTTTGAGCAAGCTTGGCGAAGAGGCGCGGGTCCCGCTCGAGACCTTCTCGCTGGAAGGCGCGGCACGGGCGGATTTGCGCCAGACACACCGCCGCGCCGGCCGCGACGGCGCAACCTTTGAATTGATCGCGAGCCGCGACGTGCCGGCGGTTCTGCCGGATCTGCGCGCGGTCTCGGATGCGTGGCTCGCAGAAAAGAATACCGCCGAGAAGCGCTTTTCTTTGGGGTACTTCGACGAACGCTACATCGCGCATTTCGACGTCGGCGTGGTCCGTCACCAGGGAGCGATAGTTGCCTTCGCCAACCTATGGCGCGGCGGGTCGAACGAATTGTCGGTGGATCTCATGCGCTACAACGCTGCCGCGCCCAAAGCCGTCGTCGATTTCATGCTGATCGAATGCATGCTGTGGGGCCGGACGCAGGGCTTCCGCTGGTTCAATCTCGGGATGGCGCCGTTGTCGGGATTGGAGGAGCACGCGCTGGCTCCCGCGTGGCACAAGCTCGGGCGCATGGTGCAGCGCTACGGAGAAACGTTCTACAACTTCGAGGGTCTGCGCAAATTCAAACAGAAATTCGATCCGGTTTGGCGCCCTCGATATCTGGCGGCGCCGGATGGTTTCGCCATGGCGGGCGCGCTGCTCGACGTGACTGCCCTGATATCGGGCGGCGTGCGCAACGTGCTGCGAAAGTAGCTTTAGAGGAACTGGCTCTCGATTTTTTGGGCGACCTCGCGCATCTTCGGCAGAAATTGCTCCACGGCCGTTCGCAGGGGCACGGCGGTGGCCGCGTATCGGACCGTGACGGTGGCGAGGATTCGATCCTTGGCGCGGACCGGAATGGCCAGGCTGGTTTCTTCCGATACGCGCCGTGCGCGATGCGCCATGCCGAAGCCCTGCGTTCGCGTTTCGCTCAGCAATCGCTCGACTTCAATTCGATTACGCGCCAAACGATCTTCCGGCAGCGACGAGCGCGCCAGTAACTCGAGCATGGCATCGCGCTGTGGCGTCGAGCAGAACGCCAAATACGCGCGCCCCGCGGCTGAGGCCAACATCGGTACGCGAACGCCGGCACTGTACTGTTCCAACGCCAGAGGACTTTGGCGATCCGTGGTTTCGCGGATCATCATGGTCGAACCGGATGGCGTCGCGACCGCCACGGGCCAAATAATTTGGGCGCCGAGGGTGGCGAGCAGCGGTTTGGCGATGTGCGCGACCAACGCTTCGTCATCGAAGCCGTCTGACAGGGCCCGCACCATGATCGTCGGCCGGTAGCAGTCGTCGTGTGCGTCGCGGGCAACATATCCGGCAAGGCGCAGGGTTTCCAAAATGCGATAAGTCGTGGTGCGGGGCAGGCCCACGGCGGCGGCCAGCGTGTTGATGGCCGCGCGCTCCAGGCGATTCAATTCCGTCAACACGTCCAGTCCGCGATTTAGGGCGCGGATGGGTCGAGTCGAATCCCGGGCCCCGTCCTCGTGGGCATCCAAGAGTGGGTCAGAATGCGGGGTAACTTGTGCGTGCATCATCCCAATATCCTTCAGGCTCGACCATTTCTGCTTACCAAACAATGACATACGTTCCGGAATCCGTTCGCTCGGCGGGGGGCGAGCGCCGGGACCCAGTCTCTACATATATGTACCTTCTGGATGGAATCTGGTTGCTTGTGGAAGTGGGGTTTTGCCGTACCCCAAGACGCCGGCGCATTCAGCTACAATCCGCGGCCCGAATAACGCTGAGAAGTAAGGAATCAGGCTTTAAATGTCGGAACAATACGTCGAAACTGTCGTCATCGGCGCGGGCCCCGTAGGGCTGTTTCAGATCTTCGAACTGGGCCTTCTCGGCATCAGCACGCATATTATCGATTCCCTGAGCTTGCCGGGCGGTCAGTGCACCGAGCTCTATCCGGACAAGCCGATTTACGACATTCCGGCGCTGCCC
>DATHFW010000110.1:0-2968 GCA_035317945.1 Steroidobacteraceae bacterium
GCAACTTGAAATTTCGCAGCGCCGCGCCGACGCCGGGCGCCACATCGAAACCCGCGGCGGCCCCCTTGGACGCATCAGCCGCCGCGTCGCCCTCAGCGACGGAGGTACGCATCGGTGCCTGCCAGCCAGTCCTGCCGCGGCGGATTGAACACGTCGACGTCCAGCGTATCTTCCAGCGCCACCGCGCTGTGCGGCAGGTACGAGGGAATGACCAATACTTCGCCGGCGCGCACGATCACTTCGCGTTCGCCGTCTGCGCCCAGCTTGAACAGCAGGGCCCCCTCGAGAATGTAGGTGATCTGCTCGTTCTCATGCGAGTGGCGCGGCACATCGTCGCCCTTGTTGAAGTGCACGTGTGCGATCATCATCCGATCGCTGGTGATCAGTTTTCGGGTCAATCCGCCCTTCAATTTTTCGGCGGGCAGGTCGTTCCATCGAACATGTTTGGCGCTTGCGGCGTCCACGGCCTTGATTGCTGCTGCAGTGTTCATTGCACGTTCCTCGAATTAACGGAATTTCTCATCGATCTGCAAATCGAGCGCCACCGCGTGTCGATTCGTCTCATTCGCCAGCCCGACGACGGCCACGAGCTCGGAAAACTGTTCCGGCGTCATCCCCTTCTTGCGCGCGGCGGCGCCGTGGGATGCAATGCAGTACCGGCTGGCATTGGTCATGCTGACCGCCATATAAACGCGCTCCTTGGTGAGCGGATCCAGGGCGCCCGGCCCCATGACTTCCTTGGAGTTCGCCCACATGCGCCGCAAGCTCGGCGGGTGATGCGCCAGTACCTTCCAGTAATTGTTGACCCAGTCGGTCTTGCGGGTCGCCATGATGTCGTCGTAAACCGCACGCACCTCCGGGGAGGCGTCCGCATATTCGATGGGAGCCCGGGTGGCGGAGTTCCGGGGCGCGTCGGCGGCGCTCACGGCACCACCGCAATCACGCGCGCCGGAAAGCCGGAACCATTCTCCACCTTCGGAAATGTTATCCAGACCAGCGCGCCCGACTCGGGCACTTGATCGAGATTCGCGAGCAGCTCGATCTGGTAGTGATTGGTTCCCAGAATGTAGGACTCGAGCGAGTAGTCGTCCTTCGTGGTCGCGAGACCGGGATCTGTATCCGTGGTCTCGTGGCCGGAGGCGGTGACGCCCCTCTCTTCGTAGAGCAGCTTCAACACCGGCATGCTCCAGCCGGGATAGTGAAACACGCCGGCGGCATCCTTGTTGGCGAGCGCCTTGTCGTCGGGCCACCGCTTGGACCAATCGGTGCGCATGGCGACGAAGGAGCCGCGTGGTATGCGCCCGTGGCGCTGTTCCCATGACTGGATGTCATCCAGTGCCACGACGTAGTCGGGATTCTTGGCAACCTTCTCGTGCACATCGATCACCACCAGGGGCATCAGCATGTCTTTCGGATCGATTTGGTCGACGGTGTGCAGGCCGTCATGGAAGTGCGCCGGCGGATCGACATGCGTGCCCCATTGTCCGATGTGACAATATTCGTTGATCCGAAAACCGTCTTTCTTCACCGTGTACAGGGTCTTCACGCTTTCATTCGGTGCGCCCTTCCAATGCGGAATACCGGGGGCGAACGCGTGCGTCAGGTCGACGAAGCGATGCGATTGAATGACCGCCAGCGCATCGTTCAGCGAGGAAATCTGCTTATCCGCGGCGGTGACGAACACCGGCACGGCCAGCGCCGCGGCACCACAGGCACCCAACACCCATGCACGCATACTCCCCCCAAAATTCGAGAATTGTGGATACAAGATTAGCACGCGCTTAAACCGCTTGGCGGCCGGCCGATTCCCCGGTGGCTTCGATCTCCACCAGCAAGTCTTCGCGGCACACATCCGCCTGCAGGTACACGACGGACGTGGAGGAACGCAGCGACCCCGCCAAGGCGCGCTCAATGGCGCCGAGGTCCGTAGGCTGGCGCACGTACACCTTGAACTTCAGCCCATCCAGGGAATAGCGCGCCGATCCCACCACACGATTGGCCTCGTCCAACAGCGCCGCGATATTCGCCATGGTTTCGCGGGTTTGCGCCGCGACATCGCCGGCATGAATGGTCTCGTGCCCGACGATGCTCGCCGTTCCCGAGACAAACAAATTCGTCCCCTTTGGCTCGCTCAAGACGCAGGCGCGTGAAAACATCGGGCTGTGGCGTCCAAACTTGGGCGGATAGTGGTAAGCGCTGGTCTGCCGCGGATTCTCTATCATCCGCGGCGGCTGCCGGCCGGCCAGGAAATAAATGGATATCGGACTGCCGGCAGGCGAGCCCAAGGCACTGGCCGCCGGCACCGTGCTTAACGCGGCCCGGCCCGAGTCGCGGAAGGCCAGTTGGCGAGCCGAATTGAAGTGGCGGTAACGCTCATCACCGTCGGCTTCACGATTGATTTCAGGCAGGTAATTCCAAATGCGGATCAAATGCCGGTGTTCGGTTTCCTTGAGCACCCCGAAAATCTCGCGATAGGCGATTTCCGTCGCCCGCACCAGCGCACCGGAATTGCCGTCGACGCTTCGCTCTTCGAGGGTGATGGAGCCGAACAGCAATTCCTCGCAGAACCGATAATGCACGCGGCTGGGCCGCGCGGCGCCGTCCGCCATGCGAACCTCCGGCCCCGCAACCCGCCATACCTCGCAAAGACTGTCCTTCACGCCCAGCGAGGGCGTCATGCTGGCGGTGATCGGTGCTTGCGCCCCGTCGATGGCCGGCAGTTTCTCGAATCCCACGACCCCCAAAACATTGCGCCACCAGGAAGAAGACTGGGAAGCAATTTCCTCGGAAGAGAGATAGTCGAGTTGCAGCGCCGCAGTCGTGGCCGCGCCGGCGGCTGCCATGGAAGTCCGCGTGGTAGTCATCGAAAGGCAGTCTATCCTGCCTGTTCATTGCCGGGTAGCCGTCGCTCAGTAGGCGATGTAGGGACCGGTACCGGCGGATGTCGTCTGCGATTCCAGTACCGTCG
>DATHFW010000111.1:0-2172 GCA_035317945.1 Steroidobacteraceae bacterium
GGCGCAATCTCGATACCCACCTGCTGCGTCGAGTGGAACAGCCGGTTCTTGAGCTGCAGCGCGATGAGTGCGTCGAGAATGGCGCCATGACGGTTCGCGAACCGGTCGCTGTCATGCGCTGCGCTCCAATCCTCCGCGCCCAACCCGCCGGCCACCGTCGCCGCGACCTCGTGGCCCGCAATCGCCGCGACGATCGCCAATGCCATCGGCTGTGCCGCACTGATGCCAGCGCTGCTGGCGACGAGTCCATCGACCACGTAGCGCGAGTTGTTGACCCACTGCGTCTGCCGATACATGTCGCGACGCATGGATTCCGAGGCCCAGTGCCCTGTTGCGCGCCGATTCTGCAGCAGGCCGGCCTCCGCCAGCACCATCACACCGTCGCATATGCTGACCATGGTGCTGCCCTTTTCCGCCTGCGCCTTGATCCAGCCAAGCAGCGCCGGATCTTTGCGCTTCACCATGGCGGGCACGATCACGTAGTCCGCGCCCTCGGGATAGCGCTCATCGAACTGCGCAATCGTCGCCTGCGGCTGAATCTGCAGCGCCGGGCGCATGGTCACGGCGCCTTCGCGCGTTGCGACTGCGATGACCTCGGCGACGCGCGATCGGGTCAGTACGCCATAGGGCACTACGAAATCTACCAGCTCGGTGCCGCTGTTCTCCGCTACAACTGCAATGACCGGCCGGTCGCGGTTGAACCGGGGGTGATAGGGCGCCATTTCTACCGCTGGCGCGGCCGGACTCCCGGTGGCAGCGGCGCCGGGCAGGGAGGACGCGCAGGCTGCGGAAATGTTTAAGAGGGTCATGCCTGAGAGGGTAAGGGACACCAATAAAAAGAGGATGTATCGCATGGGGAGCACTCGGTAGCGCGGCACATACCGCGGGAGTCAGGATGCTGGGGATTATGTTGGCTGAAAGGACTAAGAACAGTCAATTTCTGCCAAATCCCGGCTTGGGAGTCATCCGGGCCGCTTCCCAGCAGCCCGGACGAAATACCCGTGTCTTCAGGCAGCGCACTTGCAAGCCGGCGAGCAGGTCGCGCCGGGCTTGCACTGGCACATGGAACTGCACGGGCAATTCTGTCCACACGCGCACGACGTCGCGCCCTTCTGGGTGTCAGCGCCAGCTGCAGCTTTGGCTGAGTCAACATTGTTCATAGACGAGTTCATTTGATGATTCCTGTGGTTTGGTGATTGGGCGCGGCACACACCGCAGGAATCAGGATGCTGGGAATCATGTTGGCTGAAAGGACTAAGAACAGTCAATTTCTGCCAACCCGCCCGTCCCGCTGGATTTGCAAAGCTTGAACGGCACGTTTGGAGAAAGCATTCCGAGCGCTTGAATGTCAACAATTGGCCGGTTGGCGCCACCAGCGACGCCGTCGCTATTAGGACAGTCGAGCGATTCCGGGATGCCGTCGAAGCCGGCGTCGAAGCTTCACCCTTCTCAAGCTTGGAGACAGTGGCTTGTCGCAGACCCGCTTTTACGGCCAGGCTGTGCTTGAGTTAAGCCCGCGCGCGTCGCTCGCGATGAACGATGGCGCCAATTTGGGTGACATCGCCGGCAAGCGATTTCACAGATATAGCCTCGTTGGATTTCTCATACGCATATGCGTATAGAGCGAAAATATACGCAAAAGCGTCTAAAGGGAGTCTTAGATCACGCGCTATCGACCGTTCTCCGTAGGCTGAGCGGCGTGTTGCTCATACCATGTGAGGAATGCATCCAGCGCCGGGCAGAGCGCCTGTCCCCAGTCGGTGAGCCGATATTCGACTTTCGGCGGGACCTGATGGTGCACGATTCGAAGAACGACTCCATGCTTTTCCATCTGACGCAATTGTTGAATCAACATCTTTTGGGAAATCGCCGGGATCGCCCGTTCCAGGTCGGAAAAGCGCAGCACCTTGCCGCCGAACAGGTGGAACAAGATGATGAGCTTCCACCGGCCGTCCACAATCTTGAGCGCTCTCTCGACGCCCTCGGCAGCCGATATCGGTGTGTGTGGCGGACGCTTACCTTTCGGTAAGTGCCTTACTTTTCCGTGCGTTCTTGTCATTCGAAGGGCCTATCCCCATCCTTCTTAGCGGGAAGTTTACATCTGACGAGGAGAAACTCATGTCTGTAGATCTACCAAAGCCCATCGCCGGCTATTTTGCCGCAGACAAGGTG
>DATHFW010000112.1:0-6515 GCA_035317945.1 Steroidobacteraceae bacterium
AATGCGAGGCTCCGCAAGGGAGCAGCGCGTTAAAGCTCGGCAGCAACGACATCATCTATCGATAAAATCGATAGGCTCCATCGAAATATATGGGCTTCCGCGTTAAGTCTGCATGGCTTAACTTGTGCTGGGTTTAATCCAGATTCGGGATGCCGCTGCGCCGCATTGCGAGCGTTTCATTCTCGGGCTGGTGCCCATGCGTCCAACTTGCTAGCCTATATACTTCGCTTGGGTATATAGGCGGGGTAGATATATGCTTGACGGCGTATCACTCGATCAGCTCCGCACTTTCATTGCAGCCGCGGACGAGGGCAGTTTCTCCGCGGCCGGCCGCCGCCTGCGTCGCGCCCAGTCCGTGGTGAGCCAGACCCTGGCCAATCTTGAAGGTCAACTCGGCGTGAAACTCTTCGATCGAAGCGGACATCTTCCGGTGCTGACGGATCAAGGCCGCGCGCTTCTCGCCAATGCCCGCGCGGTGGCTTGCGATGTCGACCTCCTCAAAGCACGGGCGAAAAGTTTGGCCGGCGGCCTTGAACCTGAACTGAGCGTGGCCGTCGATGTCATGTTTCCGGAGACGGCTTTCACCGGTGCTGTGGCCGCATTCCAGAAGGAATTTCCGGCGACGCTGCTCAGATTCGACATTGAGTCGAGTGCCTTGATCGAGCCGGTGCTCGACGGGCGCTGCGGCATCGGCGTTGTGGGATCCTGGGCGCTGGCGCCGCCGCAACTCACCCACGAAGCGCTGCTGGCAGTTAGGGTACCCCAGGTCGTTTCGGCACAGCACCCGCTTGCAAGTTACCGCGGACGGATTCCAACTAGAGTCCTCGCCGAACACATCCAGATCTCACATATCGATCCTGGCGATATGTCGCTGGCTTTAGGGGCCGCCCGCGCGAAGTACCCGAAAATCTGGCGCCTATCCCACTTCGGCGCGAAGCTGGCCTTCCTGCGCGCGGGCTTCGGTTTCGGCGGCATGCCGCTGCATACCATCGAGGCGGACCTGGCAAGCGGCGTGCTGGTTGAAATCACGGCTGAAGATGCGCCGGCCGGGGGCCACGTGATAGAGATGTGGGCTGTCTATAGGACCGACAGTCCGCCAGGGCCTGCGGGTCGTTGGTTCATCGACCGTCTCAAGCAAGTCCAGGCGCCGCCGCTGGCACGAGAACTGGCGCGATCGCAGCCGGTTGCCGTCGCCACCAAGGCTGCGCGTCGGCGGCTGTCGAACCGTTTGCTGGCATCGAAACGAAAGCGAAGCCGTTGACGGAAAATTCGCTTGTCGATTTGGCGGCTTTGAGTTTCCTTAGCGCGTGGCGAAAAATCCGTTGAACGGATTATCCGCGGGGCAGGGGATCGATTCCGTCCGCGCTATATCATGTGACTCTTTATCGTCGTCAGCGGGCGGGAGCGCCGTCCACAATCGTCCCGATTCAGCGCATTGGTACGCGTAGTGGAAGAGCGGACGCCTGATCCCGGCGCTAAAATCAAAAGCATCCGGAAGAGGATAGTCAGTTGGCAATGACGAATACTGCAAGTCTGCACCCTCCAGCTGAGCGGTCGCGGCTGTCAGTTGCAGGGTCGTCAACAGCAAGTGGTCCAGTCCCACGCGAATGCTTCTCGCGAGAATTGCATGAGCCGTCAACCGAGTCGTTCGCGCTCCGTCGCTCAACGAGCCATCGACGATGACGAAAACCGCGACGCGACCCGTTGGCGGGACGCTCCGCGCTGATTGCAAGAGAGCGGGGGGCACGAAAAAGGGCACGGTGGCGGCCCCATCAACGTGTGCTTGGTCATCGTTCGAACCATTTTTCGCAACCCGAATGATGACCGGCGGAAACATGCCGGGCACGCTTGCCGACGCCACCAACACGTCGCGAAACAGTGCTCTCGCGGATGAACCACCGTTTTTCGCGATCGCGCCCAGATCCCAAACTACAGGCTCGCCACTCGCCACGTCCGTCGTGGCTACCAGCAGCAGGCGGCCCTTCGCGGCTTCGCGCGCGATCGCTCGGATCATTTCGTCGCTGACGTATGCGTCGATCAGTTGCCGCAGTGGCTTACCACTGTAGACGCTCGAGCCGAAAATCACACCCAATCCCCGGGATTGCAGCAAGTTCTGTCCCGCGGCGCCTGTAAAGGCATCGAGGAGTTGCGCATCCCACGAGGGCCCGAGAAATGCATAGGGAGCGACCAGGGCGCCCGCGCTGACGCCTGTTACGACGTCGAATGCCGGCCGCGTACCGGCGCGGGTGAGACCGGCGACGGCGCCGGCCCCGAAGGCGCCACCTGCGCCTCCCCCGGAGAGTGCAAGAATAGTGAGAGGCTTTCCCGCGCGCGCGGCACGGAGTTGCTCGGCGGCAGTCACTGAGGATAACTCTGAGAATTGTTGATCGGAACCCAACGTGCGAAAGGTCATGGGTCGTTCCGAAGGCTGCCGTCCATCGACCGATGATTTCGATTCGCTGAGGGCGAGTCCGGCGCATCCTGCGAGTACGAGCAAGCAAAGGAAGCAGAAGAGGACAATCGCCGGTGGGAGTCTGTGCGGGACGATTTGGCTGACGCGCGTGCGGCCAGTTCTGTAAAGTGTCGGCAATCCGGCAACGATGCTCAAGAGCGAAAGTTTATCGATGACACGCACGCTGTAAGCGTAGGAGCCTGAGGTCTAACTTGCTAGCCAATATCTTTCGATACGAAGTATCGTTTTCAAAGATAGGCGGCACTGGCGAGATCGTCTTGGAATTAGGTCGAGCACGACACCGGGCGCGCCTGGCGTCCTTATCGTCTCAGACGATGGACCCCATCTAAAGATATAGGCTACCTAGCTGGAATGGGGCGCATTAACATTGCCTGCATGAGGAAACTGCAACCGCTCAGGAATCTTCGTCGATGTGGTTGTGACCGTAGGCGTAATCAGTCTTGGTTTGGGAATTTTGGCAGTGGTTGGGCTCCTGGCGGTGGCCAGAGAGTTGATGGTTGAAAGGCCCTTTGAGGCGGACTCCATGAACGATGGAGGCACCAAAGGTAAATCTGAGAGCGGCCGTGCATCCAGGCGACGATGCGCGATGACGCGATGAGCGGGAGGATTCTGTGGGCAATGGCGATCAACCGGCTGCGGCCGCTGCCGCGCGCAAGACGTGGTTGCAGAGACTTCGATGGCCTCTGATGTCACTTGCAGTCATCGCCGTGGGCGGCGGCGGCGCCTATTTGTATTTCACCGGCGGCCGGTATCAGAACACCGATGACGCGTACGCACAGGCTGCCACGGTGTCGATCAGCTCCAGGGTCGCCGGGCAGGTCAGCGAGATCGAGGTGCGCGACAACGAGCTCGTGCGCCGAGGTGCGACGTTATTTAGATTGGACGACGCGCCGTTCCGTATCGCGGTCAGCGACGCCGCGGCGCACTTGGCTGACACGAGGCTGCAAATCGAGTCGCTCAAATCGACCTATCGTCAGCGACAGGTCGAGCTGCACTCTGCCCGAGATACTCAGGCCTATGCGCAGCAGCAATTTGATCGCCAGACCCGGCTCCTCAAGACCGGCATCGCGTCGCAGGCCCAGTTCGATCAGGCTGCTCATGCACTCGATGCCGCGCGACAACAAGTCGCCAACGTCCAGCAGCAGATCGGCGTAGCACTCGCCAATTTGGGAGGTGATCCCAACATTGCGCCGGAACGACATCCGTTAGTCGCGCAGGCGCAGGCCGCACTCGATCGTGCGCAGCTCAATCTATCCTATACGGTGATCAGAGCCCCGACGGATGGCGTGGTGGCCAAGATGGAGCAGCTGCAAGTGGGCGACACCATTGCGGCATCCGCAGCGGTATTCTCGCTGGTGTCGACCGGCGATGTCTGGATCGAGGCGAACTTCAAGGAGGTTCAGCTCGCTCATATGCGTCCAGGTCAGATGGCGACCATCAAGATCGATCGATACCCCGGCAGAAGCTTTTCGGCCAGGGTCACCAGCGTAAGCCCAAGTACCGGTTCGCAGTTTTCTTTGTTGCCGCCGGAGAACGCGACCGGCAATTGGGTGAAGGTCGTCCAGCGCGTTCCAGTTCGCCTTCAGCTCACTCAATCCGATGCAGGGTTTCCTTTGCAGGCCGGCTTAAGCGCCGATGTGACTGTCGATACCCGCGCCAGTGATCCGAAGCTGGCGGACGCGAACGAACCCAGCTCCGCTGCAACGGAGTCGCATTGAGCAGCGCCGCAGCACAAACTGCCGAAATCGACGCGCCGCGCCGCACGCTCATCACGGTCTCGGTCATGCTGGCGTCGATCATGTCGTCGCTCGACACCACGATCGCCAACGTCGCATTGCCGCGAATCCAAGGTTCGGTCTCTGCCACGCAGGATCAGATGGCCTGGGTGCTGACCTCGTACATCGTCGCCGCGGCGATAATGACGCCGTTGAGCGGCTGGCTTACCGGACAAATCGGCCGCAATCGGGTGTTCCTCTATTCGGTTGCGGGATTCACCGTGACTTCGATGCTTTGCGGCGTCGCGCAATCCCTGCCGCAGATTGTCTTGGCGCGGCTGTTGCAAGGGCTGTGCGGAGCGGCGCTGGTCCCGCTGTCCCAGGCGGTGCTGCTCGATATCAATCCGCCCGAGCGTCATGCGCGTGCGATGGCCGTTTGGGTCATGGGCGTGACCTTGGGTCCCATCATCGGTCCCGCCCTCGGTGGCTGGTTGACCGAGAATTACAATTGGCGCTGGGTATTTTATATCAACGTGCCGTTCGGGATTCTGGCATTCCTCGGTATTTTGAGCTTTCTTCCGGAGGCGCCGATCCGCAAGTCGCGTTTCGATTTCTTCGGGTTTGCCGCGTTGAGCGTGGCGATAGCTTCCTTTCAAATCATGCTCGATCGCGGTCAATTGAAGGACTGGTTCAGTTCGACGGAAATCTGGATCGAAGCCACCGTTGCGGCAGTCGCCTTCTATTGGTTTGTCATTCACATGCTAACGACGACGGGCCAGCGCTTCGTGAGTCCTGCTCTTTTCAAGGACCGAAACTTCCTCACCGGCAATGTGTTCATTTTCATCGTCGGGGTGGTTCTATTCGCCACGCTGGCGCTGCTGCCGCCGCTGTTGCAGGAACTGCTCAACTACCCCGTCGTGACGACGGGCTTGGTGACGGCGCCGCGCGGGGCCGGTACGCTGGCGGCGATGTTCATCGTCGGACGGCTCATGGGCAAGCTCGACATGCGCCTGATCATCGCCGCCGGCTTTGCGATGGCTGCCGCGTCCTCGTGGCAAATGACCGGCTTCGATACGCAGATGGACTACTCGATGGTCGTGTGGTCCGGTGTCCTGCAGGGGCTGGGTACCGGCTTTGTCTACGTACCGCTCGCGGCCGCAGCTTTCGCGACGCTGACACCGGCGCTGCGCAACGAAGGCACGGCGATGTTCAGCCTCGTCCGCAATCTCGGCAGCAGCATCGGCATTTCGGTCGTGAATACGTTATTGACGCGCAATACGCAAATCATGCATGCGACGCTCGGCGAACACGTGAGCCGCTACAGCCCGGCTCTGCGCGCGCAGATGTCGGGCGGCGCAACGCCGAGCTTTCGTACCCTGGCAGGACTGAACGCAACCGTGACCGAGCAGGCCGCCATGATCGCCTACAACAACGATTTCAAATTGATGATGATGCTGAGTCTGGCGGCAATCCCGTTGGTCTTGCTGTTGCGCAAGGGTGGCGCGCCCGCCGAGCCGGTTCATATCGAGTGATCACCATGCGAAGTGTTTCTACGAAGGCGTTAATGGCGTGGTGCGTGTTGAATGTGGCCGGCTGCGCTGCGGGTCCTGACTTCAAGCGTCCCGTGCCACCGCCGGCGACGCGTTACACGGCAGACACCTTGCGCAGTGAGAGTGCTTCTGCCGGCGACCAGGTTCAACACATCGCCCTCGGCCAGAACATCGAGGGTGCGTGGTGGACCCTGTTCCGCTCCGATGCCATCGATCAACTCGTTACACAGGCGGTGGATCACAACCGTACTTTGGCGGCATCCAGGGCCACGCTCGCACAGGCGCAAGAAATCGCGTTGGCGCGGGCGGGTTCGCAGTATCCGCAAGTGGATCTCACCGCCGGCGCCGGTCGCCAGCAGTATGGTAAAGAGTTTCTCGGCCCAATTGGAATAGCGCCCTTTACGTACTTCGCCGTTGGACCCACCGTAAGCTACACGCTCGACTATACCGGGGGTGTGGCGCGAGGGGTGGAGCAGCAATACGCACTGGCCGAGGTTGAACGCCATCAGCTCGAAGCGGCTTATCTGACGGTCACCGGTCAGGCGGTCATGCAAACGCTCACGATCGCATCAGTCCGTGCGCAGATTGCGACCGTCGAAACCATCCTGGCGCAGGATCAAGATAACCTGCGACTGGTACAGTCCGCGTTCGACAATGGATCGGTGGCACGCGAAGATGTCGTGAGTGCGCAGAGTCAGATTGCCAACGACATGACCCTGTTGCCGCCATTGCGCCAGGAGCTTGCAAAGGCGCGTCACGCGTTGTCGGTGGTGGTCG
>DATHFW010000113.1:0-4891 GCA_035317945.1 Steroidobacteraceae bacterium
GCGTGAGCGAGCGCGCAGCGGCCTCTCCAGCCTGAAGTTAGGCTTCAATCGCGTGCAGGGCTTCTTCATCGAAGTGAACCGCAGCCAAGCCGACAAAGTGCCGGCGGAATATTTGCGCCGCCAAACCGTTAAATCGGCCGAGCGCTTCATTACGCCGGAATTGAAGTCCTTCGAGGACAAGGTATTGGGTGCGCGCGATCGAGCGCAGGCGCGGGAGAGAGCCTTGTACGAAGGGTTGCTGGATCAGATATGTGTCAATCTGCCGGCATTGCAGACGACCACGACTGCGCTTGCGCAAATCGATGTGTTGAGTTGTTTCGCCGAACGCGCCACGGCGCTGCAGTGCGCGCAGCCGGAATTGGCTGACGAGCCGATGCTCATCATCGAGGGCGGCCGCCATCCCGTGGTGGAGCGCGCGGCGCGGGAACCCTTCATTCCCAATGATCTGCGCTTCGATGATTCCCGCCGCATGCTCATCATCACCGGACCGAACATGGGTGGTAAGAGCACTTACATGCGCCAGACTGCGCTGATCGTGATCCTCGCCCATATCGGCTGTTTTGTTCCGGCGCGGCGCGCGGTGTTGGGGCCCATGGATCGCATCTTCACGCGCATCGGGGCATCCGATGATCAGGCCGGCGGCCGCTCAACGTTCATGCTCGAGATGACCGAGACGGCCAACATCCTCAATAACGCCACCGATCAGAGCTTGGTATTGATGGACGAGGTGGGACGCGGCACGAGCACCTTCGACGGCCTGTCGCTGGCTTGGGCCTGCGCGGCCTTCATTGCCACCAAAATCCGTGCGTTTACCTTGTTTGCCACGCATTACTTCGAACTCACCAGCTTGGCCTTGGAGGCGCCCGGCGTCGCGAACGTGCATGTGGAGGCGGTCGAACATGGCGATCGATTGGTATTCCTGCACAGCGTCAAGGAAGGGCCGGCCAACCAAAGTTACGGCTTGCAAGTCGCGGCACTGGCCGGGATTCCGAAATCCGTGACGGCCCAGGCACGCCGCTATTTGACCGAACTGGAGCGCGAGCGGGACGCGCTGCGAAGCCATAGCTCACCTCAAGGCGAGCTGGCTCTATTCGCGCCGGCGCCTGCGCCGATTCAGGAATCAGCGGCGCTGGAAGCGCTGCGCGCGGTAGACCCAGACACTCTGAGTCCGCGCGATGCGCTGGATCTGATATTCCGTTTGAAAAGCCTGGATCGCGACAAGGCTAACGAATAAAGCATCCGTCGTTCAAGAACGCAGCGGTTTGCCGCGCGACCGTCGAAGAAAACGGCAGCGCCGTGTGACTGACCCGCAGGACCAAGTGCTCCAATATGCCCTGCAGGCGCGTTTCTTCCACGAAGATCGTGCCATCGCTGGGTGCGCCGTACACGCCCACCAGCCTTCCCAAGCCGATTCCCACGCTGCCCGCGATCACGGCCATTTCGCGCTGCCCCGTCCAACGTCGTTGACGCTCCGTGAGCAATTCCTCGTGTACACCAAGTCCCATGATCTTCCGGCCGAATGGCAGACGCGCCAGATTTTGGGCCGCGCGACTGCCATTCAGCGGCGAACCCAGGAGCACGATTCGTCCGGGCGGCAACTGCGCGCCTTGCCCGCTCTCGAACAGCTTAAAGATCACCAATCCGCCCAGGCTATGGCCTACCAAGTGCAGAGTATCCGCGCGCTGCTCTCTTAAAAATGTTGCCAGTGCCTGTGCACTGTCGCTGATGGTCGACGTCACGGACGCATAGGAGAATGCGCGCGTCTTCGCGTTCAACTGCCTGGCCAGCCGTCTGAGCAGGATGCCGGCCTCGTTGCCGCTCAGCCAAAGCCCATGCACATACACAACCACCGTTCTCACCGATTGATACCTACAAGCGCAGTTCGGCAATGACCGCGCGATTCGTGCTGGAAGATGCCGTTTCCATGGCGTCGGTGGCCGAAACCCAACGGAACTGAACATGCTCCGTATCGCTTAAAGTTATCGGTACCTTATTTTGCAGCCGCAATGAGAACGCATGTTCGAGATTCCGCGTAACGCCCGGCGCGTACACCTTGCCGAAGGCCGGCAGGATCTCGTACACCTGCGTCCACTGCAAATTGACCAGCACGCCTTGTCTGATGGCGGTCTCCTCGATCACTTCGCGTCGAGCCGCGGCATCGGCGGACTCCCCCCACTCCATGCTGCCGGTAACCGACTGCCAAAACCCGGCAGGTCGGCGTCGCTCCAGCAGCAGAAATTCGCCGCCTTCCGTGTAGATCACGATCAAGACGGATTCGGGTCGGCGAAATTGCTGCAAGGGTCAAGCGATCTTCGGAGGAGGAGTTCGCACGCGAATATGCAGCTCTCTGAGTTGCGCCTCGCTGACCTCGGTTGGCGCATCCATCAGCAGATCCGCCGCCGTCTGAGTCTTCGGGAACGCGATCACGTCGCGGATGCTGTCGGCGCCTGCCATCAGCATCGCCAGCCGGTCGAGCCCAAAGGCAATCCCGCCGTGCGGCGGCGCGCCGTACTTGAGCGCGTCGAGCAAGAAACCGAATTTCACGCGGGCCTCTTCGGCCGTTATTCCCAACAAGTCGAACACCACGGACTGCAGTTCTTGGTTGTGGATGCGCACCGAGCCGCCGCCGATCTCGGAACCGTTCAACACCATGTCGTAGGCTTTGGCGGTCGCCTCTCCCGGGCTCGCCGCGAGTGCCGCATAGTCCAAGTTGGCCGGACTGGTAAAGGGGTGATGCATGGCCTGCCAGCGCTTGGCATCGGCGTCCCACTCGAACATCGGAAAATCCTCGACCCACAGCGGACGCCAGCCGGGCGCCACCATTTTCAAATCTTGACCTACCTTGAGGCGCAGCGCGCCCAAGGCATCGCTTACCACCTTGGCCGTGTCCGCGCCGAAGAAAATCAGGTCCCCGTCTTTGGCGGCGACGCGCTGCATGATGCCGTTGACCGCATCGTCGCTCAAGAATTTCAAAATCGGCGACTGCAGCCCTTCACGGCCCTTGGCAAGCTCGTTCACTTTGACGTAGGCGAGACCTTTGGCGCCGTAGCGCGCGACGTAGGCCGTGTAATCATCGATCTCCTTGCGCGTCAGCTTGCCGCCCTGCGGAACGCACAACGCGGTAACCCTGCCGTGAGGATCGGCGGCGGGTCCTGCGAATACCTTGAAATCGCAGCCCTTGACCAAGTCCGCCACATCGACCAACTCGAGCGGCACGCGCAAGTCCGGTTTGTCCGACCCGTAGCGGCGTATCGCCTCCTCGTAGCTCATGCGCGGCATGGGGCTCGGCAATTCGACACCCAGAACCACGCGGAACAGCTGGTGCACCAGACCCTCCATCAATAGCTGAATCTCGGCTTGATCCAGAAAGGAGGTCTCGATATCGAGCTGGGTGAATTCCGGCTGACGATCGGCGCGCAAATCTTCGTCGCGGAAGCAACGCACGATTTGATAGTAGCGATCGAATCCCGAGATCATCAGCAGCTGCTTATAAATTTGCGGCGACTGCGGCAAGGCAAAGAATTTCCCGGCATGCGTGCGGCTGGGCACCAAGTAGTCGCGCGCGCCTTCGGGCGTCGCCTTCGATAGCATGGGCGTCTCGATGTCGACGAATCCCGCGTCATCCAAATACTGGCGCATGGCGCGCGTAATGCGGTGGCGCAGCAGCAAGCGTTCGCGCATTTCTTCGCGGCGCAGATCCAAGTAGCGAAAGCGCAGCCGTACTTCCTCGCTCACCGTCTCGTCGAGCTGGAAAGGCAGCGGCTCTGAGCGGTTCAGAATCTCCAGATCCTGGCACAGCACTTCGATCTGACCGGATTTCAAATTGGCGCTGGCAGTCCCCGGCGGCCGAGCCCGCACCACCCCCGTCACCTTGAGCACGAATTCATTGCGCACGCGTTCGGCCGAGGCAAACATGTCAGCCTGGTCAGGATCGAAAACGATTTGCAGCAAACCCTCGCGATCGCGCAAATCGACAAAAATGACGCCGCCGTGATCACGTCGACGATGGGCCCAGCCGGCGACCGTCACGACCTGGCCGATCAGCGACTCGTCGACCCGGCCGCAATAATGAGTGCGCATAAGCAAAAACAACCAAAAAGAGGGAAGCGCGCGATGCTAAGGCTTAGAGTCACCCCGGGCAAGCCCTCCAGGCTGGCTGAGCCTAAATCTAGCGGCGCCGCTTGACCTTGATCGACTTTTTCTTGAGTCGGCCGCCGCGCGAGGATCGGTTTGCGGAAGTTGGTTTTCGAGCCGCCCCGCTGCCTGAAGATTTCTCCGCGGTTTTGTCGGCCGATTTCTCTTTGGCGGCCGGCTCCTTCGCAGCAGGCGCCTCGGAGGCCTTGGTTTCCGCAGGTTTGGCGTCCTTGCCCTCTTTGCCTTTCTCGTCCTTGGCGGTTGAATCCGCCTCCTTGGTGTCTTTCGGCGCGTCTGCCTCGGGCCGATCGGCCAGATTGCGCTGACTATCCTTATCGCCCTTGAAGTCGGTCTCGTACCAGCCGCCGCCCTTCAACCGAAACACCGGCGCCGACATCAGCCGCTGCAGCTGCGACTTGCCGCAATCGGGACACTTTTTCAGCGGCGGATCGCTGACCTTTTGCATGGCCTCCAACTCGTGGCCGCAGCTCTTGCACTGATACTCGTAAAAAGGCATGTATTTTCTCTTGAGAGGGAGCAGCACTGCGAAGTATAGCGAACCCAAACGCCTTACATCGCAGTGCCGAGTCTAGTGGAGGCGTTCCTTCTCGAATTCCAGCTCGCCGCGCTTCAACTTCGCGATCACGCGATCGCCGGCGATGAAATCGCCTTTCAGGATCCGCTGCGCCAACGGGTTTTCAATCTGCGATTGGATGGCGCGCTTCAATGGCCTGGCACCGTACACGGTGTCGAACCC
>DATHFW010000114.1:0-5353 GCA_035317945.1 Steroidobacteraceae bacterium
AATCTCGGGCACTTCGCCGCGCTTCAATTCGATCACGACGCGCATGCCGTCTTTGTCGGACTCGTCGCGCAGGCCGTCGGAGGCAATGCCTTCGATGAGCTTGTCGCGCACCAAGTCAGCGATGCGCTCGATCAAGCGCGCCTTGTTCACCTGGTAAGGCAGTTCGGTGATGATGATGGCTTGCCGCTCGCCCTTGCCGACGTCCTCGAAATGGGTGCGCGCGCGCAGGTGCAGGCGGCCGCGCCCCGTCTTATAGGCGAGGACGATTTCCTGGGCGCCGTTGATGAATCCCGCAGTCGGAAAATCCGGGCCCGGGACGATCTGCATCAACTGGCCGAGCGTAATGTCCGGATTTTCAATGAGCGCGATGCACGCGCTGATGATCTCGGTCAGATTATGCGGCGGGATATTGGTGGCCATGCCCACCGCGATTCCCGAAGATCCGTTGATCAACAGATTTGGAATGCGCGCGGGCAGTACCGCCGGCTCGTGCTCGGATTCATCGTAATTAGGATTGAAATCGACCGTTTCCTTGTCGATATCCGCCAACAGTTCTCCTGCCAACCGGGACATGCGCACTTCCGTGTAGCGCATGGCAGCCGGCGGATCGCCGTCCACCGACCCGAAATTGCCCTGCCCGTCGACCAGCAAATAGCGCATCGAAAATTCTTGCGCCATGCGCACGATCGCGTCGTAAACGGACGCATCGCCGTGCGGGTGGTATTTGCCGATGACGTCGCCGACCACGCGCGCGGATTTCTTGTAGGCCTTGTTCCAGTCGTTGCTCAGCTCGCGCATGGCATACAGCACGCGCCGGTGCACCGGCTTCAAGCCGTCGCGGACGTCGGGCAAGGCGCGTCCTACGATGACGCTCATTGCGTAATCGAGATAGGATTTGCGCATCTCGTCTTCGAGATTTACGGGCAATATTTCGCGTGCAATCTCGGCCATTTGCGAGAGTCCGGTGCCTTCTTTCGGCGTCTATTGAGGGGTTTTAAAGGGGACAAGGCAGGTCTGAAACATCCGGGAATTCTAGCACATATCCCGCTGGTTCTTAAGCCTACTGCGCGGCTTTTGCCGATATACTTCCGGCATGCCCTTTGTTGCCGCCGATTTACGTATCGAGGTCCGCTGGATCGCTTGCATGACCGCGCGAAATGCGCTCCTCGAAGATCATTCGTTGGTGGTGCGCGATGGCCGAATACTCGACATTTTGCCGAGTTCCACGGCGGCGATGCGCTATTCCGCGACGGCGGTACTGCAGCGAAATTCGCACCTCTTGATGCCGGGCATGGTGAATGCGCAAACCGATGCCGCCTCGCTGCTGTATCGCGGCGCAAAGGGCCGGGCCTCGGCAATCGAGCGGATCGTCAATCCTGATTTCGCGCGCGACGGCACCTTGGCGGCCATTGCCGAAATGCTGAAATCCGGGATCAGCTGTTTCTGCGATCGCTCTTATTTCCCGGAAGAAACGCTGCGCACGGCGAATGAACAAGGCATGCGCGTGGTGGTCGGCATGCCGGTGACCGAGACCGCGACGCCCTGGGCGAATACTGCGGCCCAGTCTTTGACGCGCTCCCTGGGCCTGCGCGACAAATACAAGGGCGACCCATTGGTGTCGACAGCCTTTGCGCCGCGCGCGCCGAATACCTTGAGCGACGCGACCTTCGCGCGGCTGGTCACGCTGGCCGATGAACTCGACGCCGGCATCTTGATCGATGTGCATCAGTCGCTGCATGAAATCGCAGCGTGCCTGGAGATGCACGGAATGCGGCCCATCGAGCGCCTATGGCAATTGGGTCTGCTGACGCCGGCGCTCAATGCGCTGCACGTGGTCCATTTGACGGCGGCGGAGATGAGCCAGATGCAGCGCACCGGCGTCTCCATCACGCTGTGCCCCCAGTGGGACTTGCAATCCGGCGGCAGCTTGCCGGAGATCGCGGCGCTTGCCGAGTCGGGCGTTCGACTCGGGCTCGGCAGCGGCGGCGCTGCCTTGAGCCAAGACGTTTGGGGGGACATGAAAATAGTCGCGCTGCTGACCGACGCCTGGAATGGACTGCACGCCGCCACCCGTGGCGGCGCCGCAGCCTTGGGGCTCGAGAGTGAGGTGGGAACTCTGGAAAACGGAAAATGGGCCGACCTGTGCTGCGTCGATTTGTCCGGTCCGGCCACTCAGCCCTTGGGCGATCCGCTCGCACAATTGGTTTTCGGCGGCGGCCGTGACATCGTAAGCGACGTCTGGGTCGCAGGGCGGCAACTCCTGTCGGGCGGCGAATTGACTCGTCTCGATTGGCCCGATGTCGCTGCCCGATCGGCGGCGTGGCCCCTGCGCTTGAATGCGAGAGGTTGAGACATGAGTGCATCCGGGCGAAATGTCGATCCTGCGGAACTGGCGAAGTTTGCCTCGCTGGCACAGAGCTGGTGGGATCCTGCCGGTCCTTCAAAACCGCTGCATGAACTCAATCCGCTGCGTCTGCGATACGTCGAACATGCGGCTGGCTTGAGAGATGCGCGAGTGCTCGATGTGGGCTGCGGCGGAGGGATATTGAGCGAAGCGATGGCGCGCAGCGGTGCACGCGTGCTCGGAATCGACCTGTCGCAGGAGGTTCTCGACGTCGCGGAACTGCACGCGCTCGAGGCCAAGCTGGCGGTCGAATACAAGGCG
The DNA here is from genome assembly GCA_035317945.1 of Steroidobacteraceae bacterium. Classification (GTDB taxonomy): domain Bacteria; phylum Pseudomonadota; class Gammaproteobacteria; order Steroidobacterales; family Steroidobacteraceae; genus Bog-1198. Next base: position 2,666 of record DATHFW010000114.1, read on the forward strand.
ATCGCCGCGGAAGAGTTGGCGGCCGCAAATCCCGGTTCATTCGATTTGGTCACCTGCATGGAAATGCTCGAACATGTTCCGGACCCGGCCGCAACGCTGGCGGCTCTCGCCACCGTGGTCAAACCCGGCGGCAATGTCATCGTTTCCACCTTGAACCGCAAGCCGATGGCGTTTGCGGTCGCGATCGTCGGGGCTGAGTACATTGCGCGCCTGCTGCCGAGAGGCACTCATGAATACTTGAAATTCATCCGTCCTTCGGAGCTTGCCCGCTGGGGGCGCGCAGCGGGCTTGGACCTGATCGATCTGACCGGGATTACCTACAATCCATTGACGCGCGCATTTCGGCTCTCGCCGAACACGGACATCAACTACCTTGCGCACTTCAGACGCCCGGATTGACATGGCGGTCACGTTACGGGCGGTATTGTTCGACTTGGACGGCACCCTGCTTGATACCGCACCGGATATGGTCGGCGCGCTGAACCGGTTGCGCGAAGAACACTCACTCGCGCCCCTGCCCTTTGATGCCGTGCGCAGCGCGGTGAGTCACGGCGCCGCCCGCGTCGTCAAGACAGGATTTCCAGATGCGGACGCGGAACATCTGGCGGCGCTGCAAAAGCGCTTCCTGGACATCTATCGCGGCGCGCTTTGCCGGGAAACGCGGCTGTTCCCCGGCATGGAGGATGTGCTGGACACCCTGGCGGGTTGGCACGTGAAAAGCGGCATCGTCACCAACAAGGCCGCATGGCTTACCGATCCCTTGCTCGCGGACATGGGGATTCGGGCGCGCTTCGCCTGCGTGGTCAGCGGCGATACCCTGGCGGAGCGCAAACCGCATCCGTTGCCGTTGTTGCACGCGGCCGCCCTCGCCGAGGTACGTCCCGACGAATGCATTTATGTAGGCGATGCGCAGCGCGACGTGCAGGCGGCACATGCGGCAGAGATGCCGGCACTGGTCGCGAACTACGGCTACCTGCGCGCCGATGAGGACTCGACCGCTTGGCGCGGCGACGGCTATCTGAACCGGCCGCTGGATCTTTTGGACTGGCTGAAGGCCAGCGGCCGGCTATGAGCGACATCAGGGTGTGGGCGGCGCTGATCGTCGGCATCGTGCTCGGCGGGTTGGCGGCACTATTGTGGCGGGCACGCCGCGAACAGGCGCTGCGCATCGACGTGGAATTGTTGCGAGCGCGGCTCAAGACCGAAGAGATGTTGAGCGCGGAACGCGAACAAACTCTGGTGCGCGCACGCGACCAACTGCAGGGCGTATTCGGCGAACTCGCGCGCGAGAGCCTGCAGAGCAACAGCGAGGTGTTCTTGACGCTCGCGCGCGAACGGCTGGCGCGGCAACAATTGGATGCCTCGCAGGTGTTGAAGGAACGCGAGACGGCCATTGAATCGTTGGTCAAACCGATTCGCGAGGCGCTGGCCAAGACCGAGGCACAGATACAGGCCATTGAACGCGACCGCATCGATTCGTTTGCGACCATCAAGGTGCAAATGGAGGTATTGGCGAGCGGCCAGAGTTCGCTGTCGCGCGAGACACGCAATCTGGTGACGGCGCTGCGCCGCCCCGACGTGCGCGGGCAATGGGGCGAAATTACGCTGCGCCGCTTGGTCGAGTTGTCGGGCATGACCATGCATGTGGATTTCACCGAGCAGCAGCATCGCAAAACCGACACCGGCTCGATACGGCCCGACATGATCGTGCACATGCCGGAGCAGCGCGACATCGTCGTGGATGTCAAAACTCCGCTGGAGGCCTACCTCGCGGCCGTGGAAGCTCAGGATGAAACCGAGCGCGCCGCCCAATTGCGCCGGCACGCGCAGATCGTCGGCGCACGAGTTCGCGAACTGTCTTCGAAACAGTATTGGTCGCAGTTCGAGCGCAGTCCGGATTTCGTCGTCCTGTTCCTGCCGGGCGATCAATTCCTGTCGGCGGCGCTGCAGGAAAATCCGGGCCTGATCGATGATTCGATGCGCCAAAACGTCATGCTGGCGACCCCGACCAGCCTGGTCGCGCTATTGAAAGCGGTCTCGTACGGCTGGAAACAAACGGTCCTCGCGGCGAATGCCGCCGAGGTGCGGCAACTGGGTGAAGAGATCTACAAGCGCTTGGCGGTATTCGGCGAGCATCTGGCCAAATTGGGAAAATCTCTCGGCGGCAGCGTCGAGTCCTTCAACCGCGCGGTGGGTTCCCTGGAACAACAAGTGCTGCCGGCCGCGCGCCGTTTCGAGGGCCTGGGGCTGCGCGTGAATCGAGAAATCGAACCCATCGAACCGGTATCGAGCCTCGCGCGTACGCCGCGCGTAGATGCCGTACAGGACAACGGCGCGCTGGACTTCGCCGCAGAAACCAACGGCACCGAGCATAGCCCCGCCGATGAGCCAGGCCCTGAAAGCACTCGATGAAACGTATCGCGCGCGAGCCATCCCCAAGGGATCGGTGCGCTACTGGAGCTGGTTGTTCGCAGCCGCAACGGTGCGCGCGCCGCTGCTCGGGATCTATGCCCTGCTCGCCGAGTGGAACGCCTTGATGGATCCGGCGACCGAACACAGCGCGGCACGCATCAAGTTGGCATGGTGGCAGGAAGAAGTTCGCCGTCTGGCGGCCGGTGTCCCGGTGCATCCCATCGGCGCATATCTCGCATCCTTGCCGCGTGCCGGCGAAGTCGATTTCACTCCCTT
>DATHFW010000115.1:0-10002 GCA_035317945.1 Steroidobacteraceae bacterium
CGCTCCGAGCGGCGCGTTTTCAACGCCGACGCAATGTGCTTGTACTGCAGCGGCTCGAGATAGCGAAATGCTAGGTCTTCCAGTTCCCATTTGACCTGCCATACCCCGAGGCGATTGGCGAGGGGCGCATACACTTCGCGAGTCTCGATCGCGAGCTTGCGCTGGCGCGTCGTCCCCACGCCCTTGGCGGAGCGCATTTTTTGCAGCTGTTCGGCGAGCCTGACCACGACCAGGCGCACGTCGCCAACAATCGCCAGCAGCATCTTGCGCAGCGCTTCGGCTTGGGTCGTTTCGAGCCCTCGATCCGGAGTCCAGTCGGCCGGCAAGCCGAACTGCCCGAGTTGACTCAATGCGCGCGCCAGCCGCGCCGGCTCTTTGCCGAAGCGTTTCTCTGCGCCGGTTTGCTCGATGTAGCCGCCGTCCAGCAGCGGCTGAATCATGGCGGCGATGACGACATCGTCGTCGGCATCCAGGGTGCGCACGATCTCAGCCACGTCCAATGCCGCGCGGCGTACCAAATCACCCTCCGGCGGCAGTGCCATGTCGAGCAGCGCCGCCATGCCGGCCTGCAGTCGGCTGCTGGCCATCCGAGTGCTCGCGATAGTTTCCATGTAAGCGATTGCCGCGGGTGGGATAAGGTGCCTATTGCCGGTATCATACTAGGGCCATGCCAGTTCCAACGACGAATCAAATTGCGCGCGCCTGAGATCGCGACCATTCGCGTGCTCGGCATCGATCCCGGCTCGCAGCGCACCGGGTTTGGCGTATTGGACGCCGCGGGATCCCGGTTGACCTATGTGGCCAGCGGCGTCATTCGTACCGGCCAGGTCGATTTTGCCGCCCGGCTGTGTGAGATTTTCCGCTGCATGCAAACCATCGTCGCGCAATATCAACCCCAAGAAATCGCCATCGAAAGGGTCTTCGTCAACCGCAACCCAGACAGCGCCTTGAAATTGGGCCAGGCACGCGGTGCGGCCATTTGCGGTACCGTGGATTCCAAGGCGGGAGTGTTCGAATACGCAACGCGCCAGATCAAGCAAGCCGTCGTTGGATCGGGAAACGCCGAAAAGGCCCAAGTGCAGCTGATGATGAGAAGCCTGCTCAAACTGGATGGACCTGTGGCCGCAGACGCGGCAGACGCCTTGGCGGCCGCCGTGTGTCATGCGCTTCGCGGACGCGCGATGCTGCTGCAGGCGGGCTTGCGCGGATGATCGGTTTTCTCAAGGGCCGGCTGGCGATGAAGCAGCCGCCAATGCTGATGCTCGATGTGAATGGCGTGGGCTACGAATTGGAAGCCCCGATGTCGACGTTTTACGGTCTGCCTTCAACCGGGGAGGCGGTGGCGCTGTTCACCCACTTGGTGGTTCGCGAGGACGCTCACATCCTGTTCGGATTCGGCACTGAGGCTGAGCGGCGCTTGTTTCGAGGGCTGCTCAGGGTATCGGGCGTCGGACCGAAAATCGCGCTGGGAATCCTCTCAGGAGCGAGCGTGGAAGATTTTCTGCGCACTATCGAGGCGGAAGACGTGGCCATGCTGACGAGAATTCCCGGGATCGGGCGAAAAACCGCCGAGCGAATCATCATCGAGATGCGCGATAGCGTGCAAAAACTCTCGATGCCTGCGCTGGCCGGCAATCCGCTGGGTGCCGGCACGGCGCAGTCCCCGCAAAGCGAGGCCTTCAGCGCGCTGGTTGCCCTGGGCTACAAGCCGCCGGAAGTGACGCGGCTGCTCAAGTCGGCCGATGAACCGGGATTGTCGACCACTGAAATCATCCGACGCGCCCTCAAGTCGGCCGTGAAAGCCTAAAATCGCGCATGGGTATCGAACAAGACCGCATCATCGCCAGTACCGGGGGCCGCGACGACGAAATCGTCGATCGGGCGGTGCGCCCCAAAACGCTTGCCGACTACGTCGGGCAGCCGAATGTCAAAACGCAGATGGACATCTTCATCCAAGCGGCACGAATGCGCGGCGAGGCCCTGGATCATGTGCTGATATTCGGACCGCCCGGCCTCGGCAAAACCACGCTGGCGCACATCATCGCCAATGAACTGAAGGTGAATTTGCGTCAAACATCGGGTCCCGTGCTCGAGCGCGCCGGCGATCTGGCGGCGTTGCTCACCAATCTCGAGCCGCGGGACGTGCTCTTTGTGGATGAGATACATCGCTTGAGTCCTGTGGTGGAGGAGGTGCTATACCCCGCCATGGAGGACTCGCAACTCGATCTCATGATCGGCGAGGGCCCGGGCGCACGCTCGATCAAACTGGATCTGCCGCCATTTACTCTGGTCGGGGCCACGACCCGCGCCGGCTTGCTGACCTCGCCGCTGCGCGATCGATTCGGCATCGTGCAGCGGCTGGAGTTCTACACCACCGAGGAATTGACCAAGATCGTCATTCGCAGCGCGTCGATATTGAAATTGCACCTGCAGCCGGACGGCGCGGATCGAATCGCGGAAAGATCGCGTGGTACGCCGCGCATTGCCAATCGACTGTTGCGCCGCGTGCGCGATTTTGCCGAGGTCAAGGCGGCGGGCATCATCAGCGGCGAGGTTGCGCTGGCGGCACTCACCATGCTGGAAGTCGATCCGGAAGGGTTCGACATGCTCGACCGGAAATTGCTGCTGACCGTGATCGAAAAGTTCGAGGGCGGTCCGGTGGGCGTCGACAGCCTCGCGGCCGCCATGAGCGAGGAGCGCGGCACCATCGAAGACGTCATCGAGCCGTACCTCATTCAGCAAGGATTCTTGATGCGCACCGCGCGCGGGCGGGTCGCCACCCGCGCTGCCTATGCGCATTTCGGCTTGGCCGCTCCCGTCATCGAGCGCGATTTGAATCTGCCGTTGTTCCGGGATGGCCCCTAGTGTCTCCGGCGCCGCGCTACACCCACAAATACTCGGTGTATTACGAAGATACGGACATGGGCGGCGTGGTGTACTACGCGAACTATCTGAAATTCATGGAGCGTTGCCGAACCGATTGGCTGTGGGCCATGGGTGTCGACCAGCAGCGATTGCGCGCGGATCGGCAGGTGCAGTTTGTCGTGGTCAACGTCGGCGTCGATTTTTTGCGGCCCGCCGTGCTGCATGATGAAATTCTCGTCACGGCGGAACTGCAGCGTCTCGCCGGTGCCACAATACATTTCAAGCAAACAATTATGCGCGGCGATGAGCAGTTGATCGATGCTACGGTGCGTGTCGCCTGCGTCGATTCCGGCACGTTGAAACCACGTGCCATCCCCAAGGATCTTTTCACGGAGTGGCGGAATGCCCAATGACTTGTCGGTTTGGAGCCTGGTGCTCGAAGCGAGTCCCATCGTACAGGGCGTGGTGGCACTGCTGCTGGCAGCCTCGGTGGCTTCCTGGGCGGTCATCTTTCGCAAAAGCCAGGTGATCGGAAAATCGCGCCGCCAGGCCGAAAAATTTGAAACCGCATTTTGGTCGGGCGGCGATCTGGCCACTTTGTACCGCGGCATCGAAACCAAGGGGCGCGCGGGTACGGGCCTGCAGAGCATTTTCGAGTCCGGCTTCGGGGAGTTCAGCCGCTTGCGTCAACAGGGCACGCCGCCGGAACAGTTATTGGACGGCGCTCGGCGCGCGATGCGCGTGGCGCAATTGCGCGAACTCGATCGCCTGGAGCAGCACCTGGCGATGTTGGCCACCGTCGGCTCCACGAGCCCGTATGTCGGATTGTTCGGTACGGTGTGGGGCATCATGAGTGCGTTCCACAACCTGGGCAACGTGCAGCAGGCAACGCTGGCGGCCGTCGCGCCCGGAATTGCCGAAGCATTGGTCACGACCGCGGTCGGACTATTCGCGGCAATCCCGGCGGTGGTGGCTTATAACCGCCTTGCCGATCAAGTCAGCCGCTTGGAACTTCGCTTCGATACTTTCACCGAAGAGTTCTCGACGATTTTGCAACGCCACGGCGCGACCCGGGCGCAGGTGTAGCGCAGATGCCGGCGCCGCATCGCCGTCGACGATTGATGGCCGAGATCAATGTCGTGCCGTACATCGACGTCATGCTGGTGTTGCTCATCATATTCATGATCACCGCGCCTTTGCTCAAAGAGGGCGTCAAGGTTGACCTGCCGGAAGCGGGCGCCAAGCCCATCGATGCGGATTTCTTGGCAAAGCACGAGCCGCTCATCCTGACCATCGACTCGCAGGGCCGCTTGTTCATCAACTTTGGCCAAAACCAAGACCAGCCCGTTGCGGAATCGACGGTGAGCTCGCGCACGGCCGCGCTCCTGCGCCGCGATCCGCAAACGCCGGTGCTGGTCAAGGCAGATACCACAGTACCCTACGGTACGGTGGTGCGCGCCATGGTCCTGCTGCAAAAAGCCGGTGCGTCCAAGGTTGGATTTCTCACGGACCCGATTCGCACGGGGCCTCCGGTGCGCGGGGCACCCACCGGAGGCGCCAGCGGCGCGCCCTGAATGCCGGGATTTCTGCGCGAACATTCTTGGTCGATCGTATTTTCCGTGGCATTACATGGGCTGCTGGTAGCCGCATTCGCGGCGGCGGCGCTGATCACCTTCCATCGCGCTCTACCCACCATGCAGCCGATTGCCGTCGATGCCGTCGTCGTCGACTCGCAGACGCTGCATGCGGCGCAAAGCGCATTGACCGAGCGCGCCGAACAAGAGGCGGCGCGTGCGCGCGCCGCGGCAGAGGCGAAGGCTGCTGCGCAGGCCGCCGAGGTAAAAGCCGCCACGGATGCGAAGTTGGCCGCCGAGGAAGAACGCGCGGCCGAGGAGACCAAGGCCGCCGCCGCCGAAGCGGAACTCATGAAACAAGCGCAGGAGAAGCAGGCGCAAACGGCGCGGGTGACCGAAGCGCAGAAGGCAGCGGCTGCAAAGCGCGCGGAGGATCTCAAGCGTGCCGAAGATGCACGCCGTAGCGAGGATGCCAAGCGTACGGAAGAGGCGAAACGCGCGGCGGAAGCCAAACAGGCCGAAGACGCGAAGCACGCCGCGGACCTCAAGACCAAGTCCGAGCGCGAGGCAGAGTTGCGCCGGCAGCTCGCGGACGAGGAACACGTCAGCGCCGTGGAAGCCAGTCCTGCACGCGCGCAGTATATTGCGCGGCTAGCGAGCAGAATTCAGAATGCGTGGATCAAGCCGCCGTCCGCGAGGGCCGGCCTGGACTGTATTGTAAACATTACACAGCTCCCAGGCGGCGAGGTGGCGAACGCGAAAGTAAGCCAGTGCAACGGCGATGCAGCGGCACGCCAGTCCATAGAGAATGCAGTGTATCGTGCATCACCATTGCCGGCGCCGCCCGACCCAGCATTGTTTGAGCGAAATCTTGTCATTCACTTTCATCCCGACGAATAGAGTCATCAATGAATAAACAGCTGATATGTTTGGCTCTCGTGGCGGTGAGTTTGGTGTGTCCCTGGCGGGCTCACGGCAGCGAGTTCGTCGTGGAAGTCACCAAGGGCCAGACTGAGGCCATCCCGGTGGCCGTCGTGCCTTTCACTTCTGCGGAGTTGGCGGCTGCCTCATTCGACGTGGCACAGCTGGTGAGCGATGACCTGGCGCGCAGCGGACGCTTCAAGACCATGGACCGCAAGGACATGATCGAGCAGCCGCACAACGGCGCCAATATCGCATTCGACGATTGGCGCCGCCTCAACAACGACTATATCGTCGTGGGATCGATGCAATCCGACGCAACGGATCACTACAGCATCACGTACGAGCTCTACAATGTGCTCACCAAGCAGCGCTTGCTGGGCTTTCAGATCGCCTCGAATCGGCCGGGCTTGAGGTCGGCAGCCCATCAAATCGCCGATGCCGTGTTCGAAAAGATCTTGGGTATTCGCGGTGCGTTCTCGACGCGGATCGCCTACATTTCGGTGCTGGGTCAATTGCCCAACCGCAATTATCAACTCATCGTGGCCGACGCGGATGGCGAAAACCCCCGCGTCGTCATGCAATCGCGCGAACCGCTGATGTCGCCGGCATGGTCGCCGGACGGCCAAAGGCTGGCCTACGTGTCATTTGAGGACCGCCTGCCCACGATATACACGCAGACCCTCAAGACCGGCGAACGGCAGCGCGTCTCCGCGCATGCCGGCGTGAACCAGGCGCCGGCGTATTCGCCCGATGGCAAAAAAATGGCATTGGTGCTGTCCACGCGCGACGGCAATCTCGATGTCTATGTCCTGGATTTGGCCACGCAACTGCTGTCGCGGATCACCGATGACCCCGGAATCGACACCGAGCCGCAGTGGTCGAAAGACAGTCAAAATTTATACTTCACGTCCGACCGGGCCGGGGGGCCGCAAATTTATAAGGTCGGCATCAAGCCGGGCGACAAACCCCGGCGGCTGACGTTTCAAGGCAGCTACAACGCGATGCCGCACCTGTCGCCCGACGAATCGCAAATGGCCTTCGTCACCCAGGAAGATGGGGCCTATCGGATTGCGACCATGGACCTTCGCGGCCGCGGCGAGGTCCAAGTGCTGACCAAGGGTCATCAGGATATTTCACCGAGCTATGCACCCAATGGCGCGGTGCTGATTTACGGAACCCGCGATCGCGGAAGAGGCGTGCTGGCGCTGGTCAGCGCCGATGGCCGGGTGCAGCAGCGCCTGGTCTCGAGCGAAGGGGAGCTTCAAGCACCCGCGTGGGCGCCGTTCTAGTCAATAAAATTACACAAACAGGCTCATCGCCAGTACCCTTGCAAATAACAGGTCATCAGGACCCTCGGATGGAGAAATAAATGAAACGAATCATCTCGATCGCTTTGCTCATCGCCGGAGCGGCGCTGCTGACAGGCTGCCCCAAGAAGCACAACGTGAGCGAGCCGCCGGTTGCCGGTAGCCAGGTTCCTGACTCCGCCTCAACGGCCGGCGAGGGCGCATCGACTTCCACCAACCCATTGGGCGGCGATGCGGACGCCCGCGCTCGGGGCTTCGGCGAAGGAACCGGTCCGCTGGCGCGCAAGGTCATTTATTTCGATTTCGACAAGTCGGAAATCAAACCGGAATATGCCGACATCGTGACGACTGCCGCGCACAATCTGACCGGTAATCCCAAGATGAAGATGAAACTCGAAGGCAATACCGACGGACGAGGAACGCGCGAATACAACATCGGTTTAGGGGAACGGCGTGCGCAGGCCGTGCGTCGCGCCTTGATGCTGCAAGGGGTCGCGGAATCGCAAGTCACCACCGTCAGTTTCGGCGCCGAGCGTCCGGCGGTCGAAGGCGATGACGAGGCAGCCTGGTCGAAGAACCGGCGCGTGGAAGTGGTTTATCTGCCGTGAACAGCCGAGCCATTTTCGGCTTGAGTGCGCTGTGGCTCGCGTGGAACTTGAGCGGGTGCGCGTCCACGCCGCCCGAGGAGGATCCGGTACAGATCAAATTGAAGGATCTGGACACCCGGCTGGAGCGCATCGAACGGGTGATGGCAAATCAGAGCTTGCTCGATTTCTCCAATCAGCTCGAGGCGCTGCGCGGCGATGTGCGCGCCATGCACAATGATGTGGATCAGATGAGCAACGCCATCGAGGCGGGCCGCAAGCAACAGCGGGACATGTACGCCGACTTGGATCAGCGCATGAAGAACCTCGAATCACGGGGCAGCACCGCGTCAGGAGTTGCATCCGCTCCGGCGAGCGCCGGCGCTGCCGCGCCGGCGATCTCGAATGCGCCGGACGCGAACGCGGGCGACGACAAGACGAGCTACCAGGCCGCGTTCAATCTGCTGAAAGACGGTCAATATGACCGCGCCATCGCCGGATTCCAGAAATTTCTCGCGGCCTATCCGGATAGCTCCTTGGCGGACAACGGCCAGTATTGGCTGGGCGAAGCGTTCTATGTGAACAAGGCTTATCCGGAGGCGCAGGCGGCGTTTCAACGCGTAATCGATAAATATCCTCAATCGCGCAAGATCGCCGATGCGCTGCTCAAGATCGGCTATTGCCGTTATGAAATGAAGCAATGGGATACCGCCAGGCAGGTGTTGGGCCAAGTGGTCGCACGTTTTTCCGATACACCGGCGGGACGTTTGGCGCAGCAGCGCCTGGACAAGATGACGGCCGAGAAACATTGAGTGAGCAAACGGTCAAATCGGAGCGATTGCGCGTCAATGAGATCTTTCACTCGTTGCAAGGGGAGGCCGATTGCGTCGGCTTTCCGACGGTGTTCGTGCGGCTGACGGGATGTCCGCTGCGTTGTCAGTACTGCGACACCGAATATGCCTTTCACGCCGGTGATTGGCTTGATCTGGAGGCTATTCTAGAAAAGGTTCAAACCCTGGGCGCATCGTACGTGTGCGTGACCGGCGGCGAACCCTTGGCGCAACCGAATTGCGTGAAACTGCTGGCGCGATTATGCGATGCCGGCTATCAAGTGTCCCTGGAAACCAGCGGTGCGCTCGACGTCGCCGCCGTGGATGCACGGGTATCGCGTGTGATCGATGTGAAAACGCCGGCATCGAACGAGGCGTCGCGCAACAGGATCGAGAATTTTCGGCATCTCACGCCGCGCGATCAACTGAAGTTCGTGATCTGTTCCCGCGAAGACTACGACTGGAGCAAAGCGTTCTTGCAGGAACATCACTTGGGCGAGCGCTGCCGCATCCTTTTTTCTCCGAGCTATAACCAGCTGTCGCCCACACTGTTGGCGGAGTGGATTTTAGCGGATCGACTGCCCGTGCGATTTCAAATGCAGCTTCACAAGATTCTGTGGGGCGACGTACCCGGCAAGTGATCGTGGTAGCTAAACGCGCCATCGTGTTGCTCTCGGGCGGTCTCGATTCGGCCACGGTGCTCGCGATCGCGCGCTCACAGCAGTACGAGTGCTACGCGCTCAGCGTCGAGTATGGTCAGCGCCATCGCGCGGAACTCGAGGCAGCCCGGCGCATCGCTGCTGCTCTGGGCGCTCACGAGCATCGAACCATGCGAGTCGACCTTGCCGGCATCGGTGGATCGGCCCTGACTGACGCCAAGATGGCGGTACCGGAGGCGCTTACGCCCGGAATTCCGGTGACCTACGTCCCCGCACGCAACACCCTGTTTCTGTCGCTGGCACTGGGTTGGGCTGAGGTCATTGGCGCCGGTGATATTTTCGTGGGGGTCAACGCCGTCGATTACTCCGGATATCCGGACTGCCGTCCGGCGTTTATCAAAGCATTCGAACAGTTGGCCCAGGTGGCAACCAAGGCAGGGGTGGAGGGCGGGCGGTTCCAAATTCATGCGCCGCTCATCCAGATGTCCAAGGCAGACATCATCCGCGCGGGGGCGGATCTCGGCGTGGATTTCGGCGCGACCGTCTCGTGCTACCAGGCCACGGCAGACGGCAGGGCCTGCGCCAAGTGCGATTCCTGCCGGCTGCGCGCCGCCGGCTTCGCGGCTGCGAATATCCCGGATCCCACGCCCTACGCCTAGGCCACGATGGCCATGATGAAAACTCCAAGTTCGGCTATCATTCGCGCCTGCAAATGGGACGGTAGCTCAGTTGGTAGAGCAAGGCCCTTTTAAGGCTTTGGTCCTGGGTTCGAGTCCCAGCCGTCCCACCATTCCCCCACTTCCGAGCACTTCCGCTACCATCCGACAAGACGTCGGATCGAGCGGCAAGCCTCTGTAAACACAGCAGTTTGATCGTCCGAGGACGTCCTGGAGCGCTCCTCGACAGCCACCCCAAAAGGGGGCCTAATTGTGCTCTGGTGCATTGAGGGCTCCACGCTGGATTTTAGCGTTATTTAGGGGTTTCAATGACCGCAGCCATCGCACGGGATCCAATTTATCGGTGCCGCGGATTCCAACCCGAAATCATCGAGTTGTGCGTACGTTGGTACCTCACGTATCGGCTGAGCTACCGGGATCTCGTTGAAATGCTGGCCGAGCGAGGCGTTGCCGTTTCTCACACGACCATTTACCGCTGGGTCCAGCGGTACGTGCCCGAATTCGAGCGTCGTTGGTCTCGGTATGCCAAGGCCGTGCACCCGTCATGGAGGGTAGATGAGACGGCGATTTCGGTCCGGGGCG
>DATHFW010000116.1:0-4657 GCA_035317945.1 Steroidobacteraceae bacterium
GTGATGGAAAAGCCATCGTCGTCCTTGTCGATGACGACTTCCGATTTGCTGTCGACCTGCTCCGGCACGAGGTTCGCCATGCCGAGTAGTCTGACGAACGACATAGTGAAACAGGCGGCGTGAGCCGCCCCAAGCAGCTCCTCCGGATTGGTACCCGGCTTTTCACCGTAGCGGCTGAAGAACGTATAAGGATAGGTTTCCAGGGCGCCACTTTCGGTCGAGACCGAGCCCTTTGCCTTCACGCAGGCCGCCGTTCCAAGCGGCAGATCCGAAACGTTTCATCGTTCTTTGCTCCTTTGGTGCAGCCCCTGAATTGAACGCGACAGCAGTCAAAATTGCCTCGCCAACGCCGCCGCTTGTCTCTTTCCCGCCTCGATCATGTCGACCGCGCGGCCATCCCAAGTGTGTTCGACGGCAAGCGACACAACGCTGCGGACGCCTATGAACTGCAGCCAAAACTCAACGTAACCGCTGAGATATTTGAAGCCAGGCTGAGAGACAGTTTTGAACCCTGCCTCATCGCTTTGTCCCCTGACATACGCGACGAAAGCCTTATCAATGCTCAACGACGGTCCATAGAATTCTCCGTCGAACGTAAACAGCATGTTTCTTTGACAAGACAGATCAATCAGCTGCTTGAGTTTGTAAGGGACAGAGAAATTCCACATGGGCACGCCCAGGACGATGCAGTCTGCCCGTTGGAAGCGTGAGGCCAACTCCTTGATCTTTGCCCATGTTGCCGTCTCGACCGGCGTCATGGATTCGCCGGAGACACCCTTGTATTTGGCGTCGATTGCTTCCGCGTCGAATTCGGGAAGTTGCTCTTGCCAAATATCCAGCCTGTCAACTGTGACATCGCGAACGCGCTCCCTATATTCCGAGAGGAATGCTTTGACGACAGCGGTGGACGCAGATTTTTCTCTTCGCGGCGAGGTCACTATGTTCAGGATATTCATTATCGTTGCCCTTCTCACGTAGGATGTACGGATCTCAAGCTGGTATCCGGCAACATGTCCGATGTGTTTTTCTCTCGCCTCATGGGCGTTGGCCGGCAGCCTCCAGGATCAGTTGCGTGATTTCATCCGGCTGAGAAGTTTCGAGCAGAGCGTCGACATCGGGCGAACGCACGATGGTCCTGTCACGCACAAACGCCGCATGGTTGTCCTCGATGCTGTCATGGTCGTAGAGATAGTTGACCATGATGCCGAAGGACTCCTGGATGCCGCGCGGCGCGCTGTTGCCGAGCCAATTGATCCGTTCGAGCCGTGCGCCGTTGCCGAGGTGAAAGCGCGCTACCGGGTCGATGCGTATCGAGGGTTGCCGCGTCAGATAGCGGGCGCAAAGCCGCAGCAGGGGCGCGCGCAGCTTCTCGCCCTGCGCCGGGGCATTCCACCAGCCGTCGCGTTCGAGTTCGGGCAACAACGCGGCATCGGGATCGCCTCCATTCGCAAGCCGTTGACCGAGCCAGCGCCGGAAGCCCGGTACCGGCGACAGGGTGGAAAAACGCTTCAGCTGCGGAAACTCCGCCTGCAACTCCTCGACTACCTGCTTGATCAGGAAATTGCCGAACGATATGCCGCGCAGGCCGTCCTGGCAGTTGGATATCGAATAGAAAATCGCAGTATCAGCGCGCGCAGCTTGCGCCGGTGCGGCCTCTTCATCCGTCTGCCGTGCGAGCAGCGGCGGCATCGCTGTGGCCAGCCCCTGCACCAGCGCGACTTCGACGAAGATCAGCGGCTCGCCGGGAAGTGCGGGATGGAAGAATGCGAAGCAGCGGCGATCGGGCGCAAGGCGCAGCCGCAGATCGTCCCAGCCCTTGATCTCATGCACCGCCTCATAGGCGATCAGCTTCTCCAGCACCGCCGCCGGGGACTGCCAGTCGATCCGCCGCAGCTCGAGAAAGCCGCGGTTGAACCACGAGGCGAACAAATGCTTGAGGTCGATGTCGAGCAGCTTCAGTTCCGGTTCGCCACGCAGGCATGAGGCAATTTCACTGCGCATCGCGATCAGCGCGCCGGTGCCCCCGGGTACGATGTTGATTCGCCGCAGCAATTCCTGGCGGGGCGGATCGGCGGCCCGCGCGAGAGCGGCCGCGGCTTCCGCCGTTCCGTCGGCGAGATAGCGCGCGGCCGCCGCGCGCAGCGCCGCTCTGTCGGGCTGGAACTTCGTGGCGAGATAGCGCTGGAAGCCGTGCCGATCGCTGGCGTCGAGAGTGGGCAGCGCCTCGCGCAATTGCCGCGCGACCAATGCTCCCGATGCCTCACTGCGTTCGGACAGCAGCGTTGCTGCGAGCTGCTTCGCGCGGTCGAGGGGCGTCAGCTTCGCATTGGATAGGTCGCTGGAAGTCAAGCTGATCGGGATCATCACTATCTCCTTCTCAAGTGTGAGTGGCGACGAATCTCATTCGCTGTCCTCGAAGCGAAAAGTAGGAGGCCATCATTGATTATAGAAACGATATTTTGTAATATTATTGATTGAAAAATGATATCAATTGGATGCTAAATTTCGAGGTGTTGCGCGCCTCGCAACCAACGACCTGGCGTTCGTGAACTCGCGTCAATCCGAATTTGGGCTGCGTGCTGATGAGTTCACGCCCTAGCGAAGCCGAGACGTTGCTGCGCAAACAGAAACCTGGCCGATGACAGCGCGCGTTGAAGCGCACGCCGTGGCTGCCGAGTGATTTGCCCGACGAGGCAAATCAGCGATGTGGCTGTCCAGCCCCCTTGAGAAAAATATCCGGCTTTACCTTTTGCCCAAATCACCGGCATCTGCGTAACCGTCCCGCCCAATAGAGGGGCGTATCATGATCGTCACGAACGTAGGGCGGGATGCGGTGGACGCGGCAGCGTCGGTGCGCAGGAGTTGGTTGCAGGGCGGGTGACCGTGAGCGATCAATTGGCGCACAGACGAACGATGCAGGTCGCGGACGGCAAAGCCGTGTGGTCCTGGCACCCGTTGCTGGTGTCAAGTTGGCGGAGGCGAAGGCGGGCCGACCGGTTCGCGCGGAGCCCTATTCGCCAACGACGGTGACAAGACGAATTCGTCGCCGGGGAGAGCACGAAATAAGCCGTTAAAACCATTGCGCAGGGAAAGGCCGGGTGTTCCGGTGAACCTGTGGTGACTACCGTGTGCTTTTTTTGCTGCACACGGGCTGCGGGTGCAACGGGCACCCGGTCTTCCCTGCGCCCTCTTTATTTCGGGCGAACGGTTTTTGCAGAAACTCGGGCGCAGTGTGTCGCGGGAATGTGGGCGTGCGTCTGCAATATTGTGATGCTGGCCCTCGGCTGATAATACGCGACGTCCCCGAGGAGTTCTCTCCATGCAAGCGCCGCGCGAAATTCTGGCCGATCTGTGGACCCTTGCAGGCGGCGACGTTGCCGCACTCGACGATGTCACGCTGACGGGCGACGAGCCGCAACTGCCGTCGTCGTTTCGCGTCGGCGCCTCGGCGCAGGCCAGTATCGCCGCGGCCGGTTTGGCCGCTGCGCAAATCTGGAAATTGCGCAGCGGGCAATCGCAGAATGTCGCGGTCGATATGCGCCATGCCGTCGTCGAGTGCCGCAGCGAGCGCTATCTGCGCGTCGACGGCAAACGGCCGGGACCGACCTGGGACGCCATCGCCGGCATCTACAAAACCCGCGACGGGCGCTTCGTGCGGCTGCACACCAATTTCAGGCACCATCGCGATGCCGTCTGCAAGGTGTTGAACTGCGAGCCCGAGCGCGACGCGGTGCAGGCCGCGCTGATGCAATGGGACGCCGAGGCGTTCGAGACCGCGGCCTATGATGCGGGCGGCGTCGTCGCGATGATGCGCTCGCACCAGGAATGGTCGGCGTCGCCGCACGCGAGGGCGCTGGCCGAACAGCCTGTGTTGTCGATCGAGAAGATCGGCGACGCAGCACCCCGGCCGTGGCCATCGGGTGATCGCCCGCTGGCCGGCCTGCGCGTGCTGGATTTGTCGCGCGTGATTGCCGGCCCCGTGGCGGGCCGTACGCTGGCCGCGCATGGCGCGGATGTGCTGTTGATCTCCGGTCCCGATTTGCCGGCGATCCCGTGGCTGACGATCGATACCGGCCGCGGCAAGCTGACGAGTTTTGTCGAGCTCAAGAGCGAGCAGGGGCGGGGCGTGCTGCGCGGTCTGCTCGCCGAGGCCGACATATTTTCGCAAGGCTACCGTCCGAGCGCAATCGCGGGCACAGGCTTTTCGCCTGACGAGGCGGCGAAGATCAATCCCGGCATCGTCTATGTCTCACTGTCGGCCTATGGCCACGCCGGTCCGTGGGCGCAGCGCCGCGGCTTCGACTCGCTGGTGCAGACCTCGACCGGCTTCAATCACGCCGAAGGCCAGGCCGCCGGGGTTGAGGGGCCGAAGGAATTGCCGGCGCAGATGCTTGATCACGCCTCCGGCTACCTGATGGCGTTCGGCGCGATGATGGCGCGGGCGCGGCAATCGCGCGAAGGCGGCAGCTGGCACGTCCGGGTCTCGCTGGCGCAGACCGGACGCTGGTTATGGAATCTCGGGCGCCTGCCCGGCGGTCTTGCGACAGCGGATTACGACAAGGACACGGTGGAGCGCTTGATCGAAGACCTGCCGTCGGGCTTTGGTCCGCTGCGATCGGTGCGCCATTCGGCTGTCTTGGCGAAGACGCCGGCATTT
>DATHFW010000117.1:0-3576 GCA_035317945.1 Steroidobacteraceae bacterium
GTCCGAGGCGAATTACACCGCACTGCTCTGTGCTCTGACCGCCGCTCATGCGAATTTCTCGAATCAAGGCGTGCGCGCCTTTGCGGGGCCCGTAAAATTCTATACCTCCCGCGACTGCCACATCGCGTGGCTGAAAATAGCGCATCAAGCGGGCGTAGGACGCGAGGCATTGCGCCTGGTCGATACGGACGGCTGCGGCCGGATGGATCCGCAGGCACTTCTGCGCGCGATCGCCGCGGACCGCGCCGCAGGAGCCGTGCCGCTGATGGTGGTTGCCACGGCCGGAACCACGGGCGGCGGGATGATCGATCCCCTGCATGCTTGCGCCGACATCGCGAAACAGCAGGGCCTTTGGTTGCACGTTGATGCCGCCTGGGGCGGCGCCGCCCTCGCCTCGACGCGCCTGCGCAAGGTGCTCGACGGCATCGAGCGTGCCGACTCGATCACCATCGACGCCCACAAATGGCTGGCGACCACGATGGGGTGCGCCATTTTCCTAACCCGGCGCGCCGAGCTGTTGTCCGAGGCGTTTCACGCCTCGACCAGCTTCATGCCGTCGAGCATCTCGGGCGTGGATCCGTATTTGAATACCTTGCAATGGTCACGACGCTTCTTGGGTCTGCGCTTGTTCCTGGCGTTGACGGCGGCCGGCTGGGAGGGCCTGGGAGCGCATGTGGAGCGCGGCGTGGAAGTCATCGAACGCATCAAGGAAGGGCTGGTTGCCTTAGGCTGGACAATTGCCAACGATTCACCGCTGGCGGTCCTCGACGCCATACCACCCGCCGGCTTCGGCGACGTGCGAGCCCTGGTGCGTCGGGTGGTGGCCTCCGGTCGAGCCTGGGTCGCTCCCACGCTGTTCGAGGGCCGGGACGTGGTGCGGATATGCGCGACCAATGGCGAAACCAGGACCGACGATGTGAATGCGCTGATTGCAGCGCTCAATCAGGGGTCTTGAGAGCCCAGGGGCCTCGAGGGCCCAGGGCCCTAAGAGCCTGGGGGCCCTTAAGCGCGTAGCGACAAGGTGCGGTCGACCAGCGCCTCGATGGATTGGAGCGAGTGGAAGTTCTCCGGGGTGATGTCCCCCTGCGCGATGGCGATGTCGAATTCCACCTCGACGGCCAGCATCAGGTTCACCATTTTCAAGGAACTGATCCCTAAATCGCTCAGTTGGGCGTCCAGCGGAAACGGCGTCGGCATGACGCTGCCTGCCCCCAGTACGGCCCTAACCAGCGAAATTAGCCGGTCGCTCACCCCTTCCTTCGCCTGCGAATCCACTCGATACTTCTCCCGAAGAAACCAGGGCCGGATCATACCCGTAGCGCAGGATACGGAATACGACGCAGGTTTTACATATGTTTGTAAAATGAGTGTGGCATCTCTAGGTAACGATATATTTACCCCCCCAGTTGTTGTCCCTCCGCGGCGGGGCCCGCATAATCGCCGGATTACTGGCCCTTGAGGCTTCTGAAATGGCAATAGAGACTCACCGGCTCCCCGGTACCCGCATTCCCAATGCCCGGCAAAACGACCTGACGGCGCGCGCGCGCGCGGCTGCCGAGGTTGCCAAGGCCAATGCATCGGCGGTCGACGCCGAAGCCCGGTTCCCCAGCGAGGCCTTCGCGGAGCTTCGCAAGCAGCGCCTGCTCGGCATCCAGGTTCCGCAGTCCCTGGACGGCGAAGGCGCCACGATCGCGGAAATCGCCGATGTTTGCTACATCCTGGGCCAGTCATGCTCCTCGACCGGCCTGATTTACGCCATGCACCAAATCAAGATGGCGTGCATCGTGCGTCACTTCAAGAACAACCCCCCCCATGAGCGCATTTTACGCCGCATCGTCGGCGAGCAATTGCTCATGGCGTCGTCGACCACGGAGGGCCAGGCCGGCGGCAATGTCCGATCCAGCGAGGCCGCCGTCGAGCACGACGGCGCGCAGATCACCCTGGAACGCAAGGCCACCGTCATCTCCTACGCCGTGGAGGCGGACGGCATCGTGACGACCGCTCGGCGTGCCCCCGACGCGGCGGGCAATGATCAGGTTCTGTTGGTGCTGTTGAAGTCGGACTACACCCTCGAGCGATTGCAGGTGTGGGATACCTTAGGCATGCGCGGCACGCACAGCGAAGGCTTCACGCTGCGCGCACGGGCCGCGGCCGGACAGATCATGCCGGAGCCTTACGAAAGAATTCATGCGCAAACCATGGTGCCCTTTGCGCACTTGCTGTGGGGTTCCGTTTGGGCGGGAATTGCCGCCGCCGCCGCCGCCAAGGCACAGGCCTTCGTGCGTCACGTGGTGCGCCAATCGAATGGCCAGATGCCGCCCGGCGCCGCGCATTTCACGCAGGCCGTATCGACATTGCGCACGCTTCGCGGCGTGTTGTCCGCCAGCCTGCGCAGCTACGAGGCGGTCATGTCGGACGAGAAGGCGATTTCTTCTATGGAATTTCAGGCGATGATCACCCTGACCAAGGTGCAGGTATCCGAGCTCGCGGTGACTACCGTGCTGACCTCGCTGCGCGCCTGCGGACTATCGGGATATCGCAATGACACGGAATTCACCATCGGCCGGCTGCTGCGCGATGTACTCTCTGCACCGATCATGATCAGCAACGATCGCATTTTGACGAATCTCGCCACGACGTCGTTGATGACGCCGCTGCCGACGTCGATCAGTGGTTAATCCCACCGTGTCGCCCCACGGCAGCTCGCCTTATCCGCTCGCGCATCTTGCCGATCAGCTGTTCAGGCCCATGGGCGTGGACGGGGTTTACGCGCGCACGGCACTGTATGTAGATCTGGTCGAGCGCCTCGAACAGTACATCACCCGGCAGCGCGATCCGAAGGCGGAAATCATGCGATTTCCGCCGGTGATGAGCCGCACGCAGCTCGAGAAATCCGGTTACCTGAAGAGTTTCCCCAATTTGCTCGGTTGCGTCTGTGCATTGCACGGCTCAGAGGCCTCGATCCGCTCCGCGGTCGAGCGCTATGACAACGGCGGCGACTGGACCACCTCGCTGACTTCTTCGGATCTGGTGCTGTCGCCCGCTGCTTGTTATCCGGTGTATCCGATCGCGGCGGCACGCGGCAAATTGCCGAGCGGTGGACTGTTGTTCGATATCGAAGCCGATGTGTTCCGGCATGAGCCGTCCGTGAGCCTCGATCGGCTGCAATCCTTCCGCATGCGCGAATTCGTGCGCATCGGCGCACCGGACGAGATCGTCGAGTTCCGCGAAAAATGGATGGCGAAGGCGCCGGTGTTGGCCGCCGAGCTCGGGCTGCCGCATACCATCGACGTCGCCAACGACCCGTTCTTCGGCAGAGTGGGCCAGGTCATGGCCGTGAGCCAGCGCCAGCAGGCGTTGAAATTCGAGCTCTTGATTCCCTATTATCCGGGCGCTTCGCCCACGGCGTGCATGAGCTTCAACTATCACCGCGAACATTTCGGACAGGTGTGGGGCATCCATGACGAGAAGGGCGAGCTGGCGCATACCAGCTGCGTCGCCTTTGGAATCGATCGGCTGGCGGTAGCATTGTTCGCGAATCACGGCCTGGACCTCAAAAAGTGGCCGGCGGCAACA
>DATHFW010000118.1:0-6585 GCA_035317945.1 Steroidobacteraceae bacterium
GGCTGGAACATCAGCCTGTTCCACTACCGCAATCACGGCTCGGACTACGGCCGCGTGCTGGCCGGCATCCAGGTGCCGGCGGAAACCCGCACCGATTTTCTATTGCATCTCGATGCGCTGCAGTACGCCTACACCGAAGAAACTGAGAATCCGGCCTACAGGATATTTTTGGGCGGGGCCGGTGAGCCGCCTGCTGGGAAGCTGCCTTAAGCGAAGCCGACTTAAGGGCGGTGCACGGTGACGGAAGTGCTGGCAGTCTGCGCAGCGTCGGGATTCGCTGTTTTCAGCCAGTTTTGCGCGCGGCGGACCACGGCGTCATCCGTGCCGCGCGCCTTGACGAGCACCGGCACCGCGGCGTCGAGTTCCTCGGCGGCCGCCTTGGATTTACCGAGGCGCTCGAGCGCATAGGCGTGAATGGCGTGAGCCAACGCTGTTTGAGGATTCGACGCGGGTGAGGTCGCGGTCCAGATCTTGATGGAATCATCGCTTTTGGTAAGTGCTTCCGCGGCTTTGTTGCGATCCACCAGCAAGCGCGCGAAGTGCATGAGCAAGGCAGCGCGATATTGATGATTTTCCGGCAACGATTTGTCGTAGATTGAGAGGGCTTGGCGGAATTCATTTTCCGAACCCGCGAGGTCACCCTTGTCGTGGAGGAGAATGGCCAGGCTGACGCGCGCATAGCCGACCTTGTAGTGTTCGGCGCCATATAGCGATAGTGCAATTGCGACAGCATCCCGCAACAGAGGCTCTGCCTCCGCCAATCGTCCCTCACGCTGCAACATCAATCCGTAGTTACCCTTGGTTACCGCTGTTTCGGGATGCCGATCGCCGTAGGTGCGCTCATTGCGACTCAGGGCATCGCGAAACAGTGCTTTGGCTTGTTTTAGATCGCCCATGTTCTGAGCGACTATCGCTAGATTGTTTAGGCGCAGCGCGATGCGTGGATGATCTTCACCGAGAACTCGTCGATCGATTTCCAACGCTCGCTCATAGGTCTGTTTGGCAAGCACCCATTGTTGGTCTCGCGCGTATACTTTTGCCAGATCATCCAGCACCGCTGAGACATCAGTCTGCGGCGCTGAACTCGCCTGCAAAATGTCCAAGCTACGAATATATAAATCCTTGGCTTGGCTAAATCGGCCTTGCTGGTGGCGGAGCATTCCCAACGACCAAAGTGAGCGGCCTGATTCAAGGTTTCTTGCGCCGAAGTCGGTTTGCGAGAGGTGCAAGGCCTCCTGAAGCGGCACTTCGGCCGCTGATAAATCGCCCATGCCTATTTTGGCGCGGCCCAATTCGAGCAGGGTTTCGACGCGAGCCGCGTCGTGCGACTTTGCCTGCAAATCCAACGACTCGTCCAAGATCGGAAGAGCGTCTTGGTATTGACCGAGGCTGTCATAGACAGCTCCGACCGTCGACAATAAAGCGGCCTTGGTTGCCGGCTGGTCCTGCAGACCAGACTGCAGCCGCTTCGCACCTGAGTCCAATAGTTCGCGAGCCGTAACCAGATTACCGCGGTTTTCCTCTGGGTCCGACAGCTTGAATAGGTCTACTAGGAAGTTGGACACCTCCTCTGCTCGTGCTCGCTCGTGTTCCGCAAGTTCGCGTTGCTGTGCAACGCGGTCGCGCTCGGCTGCGATCCGCATGGACTGCAAATAGGTAGTTGCAGCGAAGGCTAGAATCAAAAACGCTGCGCCAACGCCGGCCGTTACCGGTAGCCAATGGCGCCTGACGAATTTGGCGGACCTGTAAGATAGGGTATCGCGACGCGCGATGACTGGTTTGCCCTCCAAATAGCGCTGTATATCACTGGCCATCTGTTGAGCGGATCCGTAACGGCGTTCAGGTTCCTTACGCATCGCCATCAACACGATGTTGTCCAAATCCCCTCTCAGTGTGCGGCGCAGACGATTAGCAGTGCTGCTCCGGTCCTCCGCGATAGCGCGCGAGTCCGATGAAGCATTGGTGTTCACCATATCGCTGGGCGGCGGCGGATCTTTCTCGCAGATGGTGCGCTCGATCTCCGCGAGACGTACGGATGAGATGAAAAATGGACCGGACCCGCACAATAATTTATAGAGCAGCACGCCCAGGACATAGACGTCGCTGGAGGTGGTGATGGCCTGTCCTCTTATCTGCTCCGGGCTGGCATGATCCGGGGTCATGACCCGAATGTCTGCCTCAGTGACCGCGAGCGTGTGTCGCGCTGCTTGCCGGTCATCGAGCAACTTCGCAATGCCGAAATCCAGCAGCTTGGGTACTCCCGCCGCAGTTACCAGAATATTCGACGGTTTGAGATCGCGATGAACGATGAGGTTCTGATGGGCGTAATGGACGGCGCCGCATACCGTCTGGAACAGCTTCAAGCGCGCGGCGATGTCCAGGCAATTCGAATCGCAGAAGGCATCGATGGCAATGCCGTCAATGTACTCCATGACGATATAGGCGCTTCCATCCGGTAATGCGCCGCCATCCAACAAATGCGAGATATTCGGATGATCGAGCTGAGCGAGTATCTGCCGCTCCACTTTGAGTCTCGAATGCATGGCTACCGCAAGCGCCCCGCCGTGCACGACTTTGATCGCCACCTGCTGCTCAAATTGGGCATCGGCGCGCTCCGCCAGGTAAACCTCGCCCATGCCGCCGGCACCCAGCGTGCGCAGTACTCGATACGGTCCTATGCGGTTCCCCATCATTTTTAGAGCATGCACCCGGGCGCATACCCAAGCAAACGATAGCGGCCCTTGCGGCAGAGTGCTGCTTGAGTGTATGAAAGCGGGGCCTCAAGTGAAATCTAGGAGCTGGACACATGCCAAACGGACACGAAACCAAAAACCCGCCTCCTCCTCCTCCGCCACCGCCACCTGGCACGGGCGGCACTGGACCGGGAGGGGCTAAAACCGATGGTGGTGGCGACCAGCCCCCGCAGAGTAAATTGCGTAAAGCCGCCGGTGTCGGCGGCGCCGTGGGCGGTGTTGCTTTGATTGGATAGCGTTACGGCGTACCAAGTGCTGCGGCAGCCGCGGCATGAGACCCTAACGGTACGCGGACTCAAGATGCATTTGACGCGCTGGGGGCCTGCGCCCTCGGCAACGGAGTCGCCGGTATTCCTGCTGCATGGCTGGCTGGATGCCGGTGAAACCTTCCAGTTCATGGTCGATGCATTCAAGAAAGACCGGCCCATCATCGCGCCGGACTGGCGCGGCTTTGGGCGCAGCGAATGGCCGCAAGAAGGTTATGGGTTTCCTGATTATCTCGGGGACTTCGACGCCTTGATGGACCAGATTTCGCCCGACCTGCCTGCGCGCCTCGTCGGTCACAGCATGGGCGGCAATATCGCCAATTTATATGCAGGTCTTCGGCCCGAGCGTGTGCGCTGCGTCATCAATCTCGAAGGGCTCGGCCTGCCAAGGACGGTGGCAACCGACGCGCCGAAGCGCATGCGCAAATGGTTGGATCAGATCAAGAGTCCGGCGCTGGAAAAGAACTACAATTCCCTCGAACAACTGGCATCCATCATCCAATTCCGCTATCCGCGGTTTTCTCCCGGAGTCGCGGCCTTCGTGGCGCGCGTTTGGGGCGTGCCGGATGAGAATGGCAGGGTGCGGCTGGCGGCGGATCCGCGTCATCACTGGGTGAACCCGATTATCTACAAGCGTGAAGACGCGGAGGCCACGTGGCGCGAAATTCGCGCCCCTTTGTTGATGATCACCGGCGAGGAGTCCGATTACTTGAAGCGGCTCGGCCCCGACGGCACGATGGAAGCACTGCGCGCAGCGCATCCTGGTGTTGAACTTGCCGGCATCGCCGGTGCCGGACACATGCTGCATATTGAGCGGCCGGAATCGGTGGCGCCGGTCGTGGAAGCTTTTCTGGACCAACACTGAATGATTCGCCGTATTTATCCGACTCGATTCGGCCAGATGCATCTGCGCAGCCACGACGGCCGAGGCGTGCCGGTGGTGCTGCTGCACATGTCGCCGCGCTCCGGTGCGATGTGGGAGGCATTCCAGGAGAAATTTGAACGGCCTACGCACGCGCCGGACCGTCTGGGTTACGGTTTCTCCGACGCTCCGCCTTGGGCCTTGACGCTGGAACAATATGCGCACGCCACCATTGATGGATTGAAGGCGGCGGGAATGCAGGGCCCGATCGACCTATTGGGCATACATACTGGATCCATCGAGGCCATCGAGATCGCGCATCAGCTGGGTTCTCAGGTGCGCCGGCTGGTGGTGGTCGGCATGCCGTTGTTTACGGCCGAAGAACAGCAACGGCAGCTCGAGAAATACAGCGAGCAGCCCTTGAAACCGGCGACGGAAGGCGGCCATGTGCTCGGTGCCTGGCGCGGCGGTCTTGCATTCCGTGAGCCGCCCTACGACCTAGGCGACACGCATCGCCGTTTTGTCGAGCACGTACTGGCGGCAAATCCTGGAGCTGCTTTTCGCGCGGCCTGCGGTTACCCCATCGACAAGAAACTCAAGGGCTTGAAATCCCCCTTGACGGTGTTTGCTCCGCATGACGACATCATCGAGCAAACCCTGCGCGTGAAGCCGCTGCTGAAGAGCAGTGCCACGTTTGTCGATTTGCCCGACTTGGGCCTGGATTTGTTTCACGCGGCGACGGACCGAATGATCGCCCTCGTGAATCGCCACTTGTCGGCTTCTTAAGCGTTGGTCAACCCAATGGACGTCACGAAGCTGCCGGCGCAGGGCGCCGCGGCGATCCGCGCACCGACGACCTCGGCCGCGGACCCAGGCTCGCAATCCCCGGCCAACATTGCCGCAATTGCCGATCGTGCCGATATCCGGCCTCTGGACATCCCTGCGGCTGTGCAAATTCTCCTGGCAGAGGTTCGCGCCTCCTTGGATCTGCAAGCATCACAGATGAGCGGTGAGGGCAGCGCAGTTTTGAGCACTCCGCCGCAGGCGGCGCGCGTGCTGGTGGAACTGGTTGTGCAGTCGCTGCCCGACGAGGCCGCCGTTCCCGCGTGGACCGCTGCATTGGTGCGCGTGGAATCCGCGCTGCCAATCGCTCTCGAGCGCGCGATCGACGCCGTGACCGCATGGCGCGATGTTCCGGTCGCGGTGGTGGATGTGACGAAAGAGACGCGCGCGTTGGTGTTCTCGATACTTGGCGATGATCCACAAAACCCGATTTGGTTGCGGCCAGAATGGGCTGGGCTCGCGCCGCGGTTCGAACGATTCTGGCGGCGTCGGCGCATTGCGCGGCGACGCCTGACCGATCCGGATTATGCTTCAGAGACCTTCGATGACGGCGATGCACGCCGATCCTAAAAATGCACCGCCGAGCACGGTTGCCATGATTCCGATAGTGAGGCGCGTTGCCTTGGTTTTGGTGTTTTTGTGGTTCATGATCGGCGGCGTCGCGCACTTCTCCCTCACCGAGATGGAAATGCGGATCGTGCCGCCGTCCATCCCTTGGCCGCGGGCCGCGGTTTTGATCAGCGGTGTGTTTGAACTGCTGGGTGCCGTCGGCATCTTGATTCCGGTCACGCGGCGCGCTGCCGGCATCGGACTGTTTTTGCTGACGATTGCCGTGACGCCGGCCAACGTTTATATGCTGCAGCATGCAGAGTTATTCAATGTGCCGCGTTGGGCCTTGATCGTACGGCTGCCCTTCCAAGCGGCGCTTCTGGCGATGATTGTCTGGAGTACCTGGAACCCTAGTCGGTCACCACATTCACGTCCCCAGCAGTGACGGAGACCAACCCGTCGATGTCCGCCAGCTTTGACGCCAGCTTTGACGCCAGCTTGGAAACAGATCCCGTCCCTTGAACTTCCAAAGCGACGGTGACCGTGCGCTTGGGTTGAGACCGTGCGTCGACAGCTAGCCTCCTATATCTTACGATCGCGACATGCTCAGCGCACCTAAATTGACCGGTTTGTCGGGAAACGAAATCTACTGCATGCGTGCCGGCGGCTGAGCGAGGGTACTATGATCCGACAGCGATCCGCGCATCCGCTCAAGGCCGCTGCGCTTGTCCTTTTGTCTTTCTTGGTCATCAGCAGCGCGACCGCGCGTCACCATAAGTCCTCAAATGACAGTGAGCCGGGCACTTTTGATTACTATTTGCTGTCATTGTCATGGTCGCCCGCGTTTTGCTTGGGCGACCCCGGCGCCGCGGAATGCAGCGGTCCGCGGCGCTTCGGATTCATCGTCCACGGGCTATGGCCGCAGAATGAAAAGGGATGGCCGGAGAATTGCAATGTGCACGAACAGGTACCAGACGGCGTGGTAACGGATATTTCCGACTTGATGCCGGCACGCGGTCTCGTCTACCACGAGTGGTCGGCGCACGGCACCTGCAGCGGCTTGAATCCTGCGGGATTCTTCGCGTTGATCCGCCGTGCCTACAACGGCATCGTCATTCCCGCAGCATTCTTGGGAACCAGCCAAGCCATCGAGGAATCGCCCGCGGCGATCGGCGCGGCATTCCGGCGCGCCAACCCTAAGCTTTCAGCCCAGTCCATCGTGGTTACGTGCAGTGGGCAGCAGCCGCCGCGCCAGCGTGAGGCCCATATTTGTCTCGATCGCGAGTTGAAATCACGGGCCTGTCCCGCCGAT
>DATHFW010000119.1:0-7885 GCA_035317945.1 Steroidobacteraceae bacterium
ACCAACGCACCGGTAACCGCGATCGAGCCCTCCAACGCGTAGCAGGCCCGTTCCTTCGCCATTTTGTAGGCAACGGTCGTGATCAACCCGGCCGTTGAGGCAATGGGCTTCTCGCCGGTGTTCATGAGAAGAAAGCACCCCGTTCCATAGGTGTTCTTCGCCTCGCCGGGGCGAAAGCAGGCTTGGCCGACCAGCGCGGCTTGCTGGTCGCCGAGAATGCCGGCGATGGATGTCCCCGACAGCGCCGGCGTCCGGGCTTCGCCATAGAATTCGCTGGAGGCGACGATACGCGGCAATACTGCGCGCGGAATCAGGAACTCCTCCAGCAAGCCGGCATCCCAGTCCAACGTGGCGAGATTCATCAACTGAGTGCGGCTGGCATTCGTGACATCGGTGATGTGCAAGCCACCGTCGCTGCCGCCGGTCAGATTCCACAACAGCCACGTGTCGATATTGCCGAAGAGGATGTCTCCGGATTGCGCTTTTGCGCGCGCTCCCGGCACATTGTCCAAGAGCCATTGCAACTTCAGGCCGCTGAAATAGCTGGCCAGGGGCAATCCGGTCTTGGCGCGGAAGCGATTCGGTCCGCCGTCCCGGGCGTATTGGGCAACGAGTTGATCGACGCGCGTGTCCTGCCAGACCAGCGCATTGTGCAACGGTTTGCCGCTACGCCGGTCCCAAAGAATGGTCGTCTCGCGCTGATTGGTAATACCGACGGCGGCAAGATCGCTCGCTCCCAATCCCGCGCGCGCCAGGGCGGCACCGGCAACCTCTTGCGTGTTCTGCCAGATTTCCACCGGGTCGTGCTCAACCCAACCTGGCTTGGGAAATATTTGCTTATGTTCTTTTTGCGCCGACGTGATGATGTTGCCGCCGCGGTCAAACACGATGAATCGCGTACTTGTCGTTCCTTGATCGATCGCCCCTACGTATCGCGTCATGGTGTCCCCGTTATTTTTGTGTCTCGCTTATCCGGCGTCGGCGTAGAGCTTTACAAGGTCAGTGAGAAAATCTCTGCCGACGTACACCGATTGCACGCTTCTTCGCTCATTCAGCCCATGCGCGCCATTGCCGTCGGGGTCGCCCCAACCACCCGGCGCGCCATAGACCGGAATGCCGATCTCCTCCAGAAAGATACCATCGGTGGCGCCCGTCGACATGGAAGGGATCAAGGGCACGCCGGGGAAATATTTTGCAACCAGCGCCTCGGCCGGTCCGATGATGTTTGGGTCGAGCGGCGGCGGGACCGCGACAGGACGAATCGGCTGCACGGGGGTCACTCTCACGTCCGTATCGCCGATGGCAGCGACCAGCGCAGCCTGGGTGCCTTCCACGGTCTCGCCGGGGAATATGCGGCAGTTGACATTCGCGACTGCGCGCTGCGGCAGCGCATTATTGGCATGACCGCCCTCCAGCAAAGTTGCAACGCAGGTGGTGCGGAGCATGCTGTGGTAGCTGCGATCCTTTGAAACAATCGCTTCGGCGGCCTTGTCGCCCGGATTCTGCGACAACGCGACCATTGCGTGCCCCAACTCGTCGCCGCGCGCGTCACCCGCCTTGGCAAAGAAAGCCCGCGTGGTGTCCGACACTTTTGCGGGAAACTCGTGATCTCGAATTTTCGTCAATGCATCGGCCAGTTCGTAGATGGCATTATCGCGGATTGGAATGGAGCTGTGCCCGCCGGCATTCACTGTCTCCAGCCGATAGTTCTGCGCCGCCTTCTCGCCGACCTGGATCGACTGCACCAGCAGCTTGCCGTGCCCATCGGTGCGCCCACCGCCGCCTTCGTTCAGTGCAAACGCCGCCGCAATCAGGTCCGGCTTATTTTTGGCGAGCCATTGTGCGCCGTTGAAGGCGTTCGTCGTCTCCTCGCCGCAGGTCAATGCCAGTTTGATCGTGCGCTTGGGGTGGTAACCGCTCTTCTTGAAGCGAATCAGCATGTCAACCCACGTTGCATCCATCGCCTTCATGTCCGCGGCCCCACGGCCGTAGAAGTAGCCATTTTCTTCGATCAAGGTGAACGGATCGCGAGTCCAATCCTCGCGCTTCGCTTCGACCACATCGAGATGGCCGAGCAGCAACATCGGTTTCGCCGTGCGCGAAGTTCCGGCGAAGACGGCGACCAGGCCGCCCTCCTTGGGATGATCGGGCGCGGAGAATGGCGTGAGCTCTTTGTCCGTGTAACCCGCTGCTTTGAGATGCGCCGCGATCCGCTGGGCTGCGAGCGTGCAGCTCCCCGCCGACAGCGTCGTGTTGGTCTCGACCAGTTCCTTGTACAGCGCTCGGAACGCAACCTGATCGGGCCGCAGCGGCGTCGGCGCTTCCTGCGCCAACGCGATCCATGACATTGCCGTCAGACCGAGGACGCCGAAAATTTTCTTGTACATTATGAATTTCCCAGCAGGCGCACAGAAATCACCAGCGAATCCGCGAAATTTGATTGTGCACGATCGCATGTCGCGCAACAACTGAAGCAACCCTTCGGCTCATCCGACGCCGGTACCGGGCTTGAATGCAAACGCGACCACGGCCGCTGCAATGAGCAAGGCGAACGATACCGCGTAGTTCCAAGCCATCTTTTCCTTGAGGAAGGTAATGGCGAAAACCATGAATACAGTCAAGGTAATGGCTTCCTGGATGATCTTCAGCTGGAATCCGGTAAACGCGCCAAAACCCAATCGATTGGCCGGCACCGCCAGGCAGTACTCCACCAACGCGATCAACCAAGACACCAAAATGGCCTTCCACAGCGGCCAGGCGTGGCCGTACTTGAGATGCCCATACCAGGCAAAGGTCATGAAGACATTGGAAAAGAACAACAACGCTATGGTGCGCATGGGCTAGCCGATCCCCGCAATTTTCGCGGACTCCGTCCACAGTCGTTTAGCCGTCGCGTCGTCGCGGGCAGCTGCCGTCGGCGTCGCGGGCCGGCACTGGTAGAAATACTCGCCGTTGAGCGCTCCCACATCAGGCGAGGACGCCAGATAGACGATGGTTGCAGCGCCTTTTTCAGGTGAGATGGCAAAGGTCTTCGCGACGCGCACCACGCGCGATAAAAAGCCGCCGCTGCCGTCACCGAAGCGCGTGGCCACGAACCCGGGATGCAGGCAGTTCGCGGTGACGCCTTTGTCGGTCCAGCGACGCGCAAGCTCGCGCGTAAACAAAATGTTGCAGAGCTTCGATCGCCCGTACGCAGCCATCGCGGAGTAGCCTTTGGCGGCTTGAAGATCATCGAAGTCCAGCGCGAATCCCTTGTGGGCGTTCGACGCGGTACTAACGACCCGCGCCGGGGAAGCGGCGAACAAACTGTCACGCAGTCCCAACGTGAGCACGAAATACGCCATGTGATTCGTCGCGAAAGTCTGCTCCAAATTGTCCGGGGTGAGTTCGCGCGAGCCGAACAGGGCGCCCGCATTGTTGATGAGCACATCAATGCGCGGCTCCGCCGCCGCGATCTGCGCCGCGACTCGCATCGTTTCGGAAATGCGTGATAGATCGCCGTAGTAAATCGAATGCGCAGCGCCGTTGCCGTTGTCGGCCAATCGGGCCAGGGCCTTTTGGCCGCGTTCCGCGTCACGCGCGACGAGCACCATCCGCGCGCCCAGGGCGGCCAGCCGCTGCGCAGCGATCTCGCCAATGCCCGATGTCGCCCCTGTGATGACAACCACTTTGCCCTTCATATTTCCCCCTGCCCTAGTTATCGATCTCGATTATAGGCGTGGCGAAGCAACAACGACTGGCGTCTCTGCGGCAGTTGCGCATCTGTTATGCTGGATCGGCAGTCTTTTGAGGGAGCCGGCATGAAAGGAATGAATATGGGTTGCACCGCAGTCTTCGCTGCGCTGCTCCTTGGCGCTGCGCCATTGATTGCGAAGGACAGCCCGCCTAAGGATCTATGGGATCGGGTCGAACACCACAATGCAGATTCGAGCGGCGTCAAAATTCATTACGTCGCCTTGGGCAAGGGCCCGCTGATTGTCATGATCCACGGCTTTCCGGATTTCTGGTACACCTGGCGCAAGCAGATGGACGCGTTGAAAGCTCACTATCGTGTCGTCGCGGTGGATCAGCGCGGCTACGATCTGTCAGACCGCCCAGCCGGAATCGAGCAATACGCCATGCCGTTGCTGGTCAATGACATCGGCGCCGTCATCAAGGCGGAAGGCCGCAGCAATGCCGTGATCATCGGACACGATTGGGGCGGCGCGGTAGCCTGGACGCTGGCGATGACGCATCCGGAATGGGTCCAGGCGCTGGTCATTTTGAATTTGCCGCACCCGACCGGCCTTCAACGTGAAATCAAAAACAATCCGGAGCAGCGTAAGAACAGTCAGTACGCGTTTAACTTCCAGAAGCCGGGCGCCGAGAAGAACCTGACCGCGGAGAAATTAGCCGGGTGGGTCAAGGACGATGCCGCACGCGTGCACTATATTGAAGCATTCAATCGCTCGGATTTTCAGGCCATGCTGAACTACTACCGCGCGAATTTCCCGCGTCCCGACCAGAACCCGGCAACCCCGGCGCCGCCCTCACCCCCGCGGCCCAAGGTCACGGTTCCGGTACTCGAGTTTCATGGGCTCGGCGACCAGGCATTGCTGCCCGGCGCACTCAACGGCACGTGGGATTTGGTGGATAAGGACTTCACCTTGGTAACCATTCCGGGAGCCGGTCACTTCGTGCAGCAAGACGCATCCGACTTGGTCACGACCACCATGAGCGATTGGCTCGAGCGGCGCATTCACTGAGCGAGCTGCTGCAAGTATCGGCGGTACTCTCCCTCGGCGGCGGCGGCAAAGGCGCGCGCTTCGCGCTCAAAGCGGTTGTCCCAATAACCACAGCGGGCTGACTCGAGTAAATATCGCGATCGCGTCAGGTGTCCCGGACGCCACTGATGAATGACGTGGCAGTACTCGTGCAATAGCAGCTCGGGATTTGCAACAAATTCCGCGCCGCCGATGGCGAGCAGGATGCGGTTGGGGCGCGTTGTGGCGCACATGCCAAGGTGGGCTCGCGCGTAAAGCGAGTGCTCGATGACAATGACCCCGTCCACCGGCTGTGCGAATATGTGCTCGAGCGCGGCGTTCACCGTTTGCGGAAGAATATAGCGCGCCCCGGTCAGTCCGGCTGTCACACCGCGCTCCCAAGCTGCTCCTCGAGGAAGGCCAGCGTGCGATCGAGCGCTTCCCGAGTCGGCTGTCCGGCCTCGTCTATCAAGTGATTGGTCAATATGCTGTGCGCCGGCTTGGGTCCGCTGGGATTGGCGTATTTCTCATCGATTTCGATCGCTTCGAATGCACTGCCAAATTCGCTGCGCAAGCGTGCGAATCGCTCGCCCGGGCACATCGGATCCTGGATGAATCGCAGCGCGAGAATGCGCGCGCCTTCAGTGTCGATTTTCTCATGCGCTGCCCGCAATTCCTCTGCGGACGCGTGCAATGCACCGCGTCTTGATTTCGTCAGGGCGAAGGGCAGCGACGGCTGCGCCAAGACTGGCGCCAGTACCGGCGCGTTGAACATCATTGCCAATGCGAAGTTGCCGGTAAAACACATGCCTATCGCACCCACACCGCGGCCGCCGCACGCAGCGTGCGCATGGCGCGCCAGCGCGCGCAGCCAGTCCACGATGGGGCTTGATTGGTCCGAGGCAAGAACTCGAAATTCCCGGCTGATGCAGGCTTTTCCAATGACGCGCAGCGCATAGCCGCGCTCCGGCGGCCGCATGGGCTCGCCGAACAGAAGCGGCATGAACACCGTGTATCCGGCATCGACCACGCGCTGCGCAAAGCCCGCGACCGCCGGCGTGATCCCCGGGATCTCCGACATGACAATGACCGCGGGACCTGCACCCGCGCGGTACACATGACGCGCGGCACCCTCGAATTCCAAGGTTTGTGCGTCGAATCCCGGTACGTTTTTCCTGGCATCCGGCATGGATGGCCGAATGATGTCACGAATCGGCGCGGCTTAGGGGCTCGAGCCCCCTTTCCGCCCGCGCCGTGTGAGATTTCGCACCACCACTTGAGCGCGTCCGCCTACAGACGAATGGGGCTGCCTGGCCACACCATTCCTCAAGGCAAACGCGAGAGGAATGACGGCCATGATGAACAAATCGCAGGAACTGCAGCAGCTCACCGATCATGTGGAAGACCTGTTGGGCAAGGTTGCAGACGATCAAAGCCCGCACCTTCAAGATCTGCGCACACGAGTCAGTCAAACGATCCAGTCTGCGAAGACCGCGATATCAAGAGCGGACACCGCTGCCCTGGATGCGCTGAAAAGCGCAGCCAGTTCAGCCGATGACTACGTTCGCGAAAACCCCTGGGTCGCCATCGGCGTGATCGCCGGCGCCGCCGCGTCGCTTGGATTTTTGGCGGGCTACATGACGGCTCCCCGGAAAACGTTCATGGGGATGATTCGACGATAGATTCCACGCATCGAACAGAAAAAGGAAAGTCCATGGATATGGTAGTCATTCTGATCCTGCTGCTGCTGCTCTTCGGCGGCGGCGGCGGTCTGTATTGGGGCATGGGTGCCGGATGGGGTATTGGCCCCATTGGACTCATTGTCGCCGTCGTCGTCGTTGCGTTCTTATTGAATAGTCGCCGCGGGCGCCGCAGCTAATAAAGGGCTTGCTCTTAGAGAGAGGCGAGGCCGAACACGCCAAATGATTGGCGTGGATCGGTCCACATCTCTTCGATGTACCATCCGGCGTTCTCGACGATCGCCGACAAGGTTTTGACATTGTACTTGCGCGAGGTTTCAGTATGGATCGACTCGCCCGCCGCGAAGTCGAAACTCTGGCCGTCTACGACGACGGTTTGAGCTTCCAGGCTCACCAAGTGCATCTCGACCGCTGAATTGGCGCTGTTCCAGCGAGCCTCGTGAGCGAAGCGTTCCAGCCTGAAGTTACCATCGAGCACGCGATTGATGCGCGCAAGAAGATTCAAGTTGAAAGCCGCCGTTACCCCTTGCCGATCATCGTATGCGGCAAGGAGAACCTTAATATCCTTCGTCAGGTCCGCTCCTATCACCGCCGTTCCCCTCGGCCCTACGTGTCGACGCATGCGCCGAAGGAAAGAAACCGTCTCGGCGTAATCCAGATTGCCGACGGTCGACCCTGGAAAGAAGGCCGAGCGTCCCTTTAGCGGAATACCGGCGGGGATTTCAAAATCTTCTGTGAAATCCGCAACGATGGGCCAGACGCGAATTTCTGGAAAGCGATGCCGAAGTGAGATGACCGCTTGATCGAGAAAGTCTCCGGAAATATCGACCGGTACGTAAAGCCGCGGCGCCTCGAGCGCCGCGATCACTATTTCGGTCTTGACCCCGGCTCCTGCACCGTATTCGATCAGCGTGGCGCCCTTGCCGATGAATGCGGCCATTTCGGCCGCGTTTTCACGCAGAATCGCGGTCTCCACACGCGTCGGATAATATTCTTCCAGGTGCGTGATTTGTTCGAAGAGTTCCGACCCCCGTTCGTCGTATAGCCAACGGCAGGACAAGGTCTTGCGGCCCATGGAAAGCCCTGCGATGACGTCCTGGCGGAATAATTCCGGCTGCGATACCCGATAATCTGTGGCAAGCATCATGCGTCCTCCGCCAGTCGCAATCCCGAGAACTGCCACCGCGCGTGCGGCGCAAAGAAATTTCTGTAAGTAGCGCGCACATGGTCGTCAGGCGTGGCACAGGAGCCGCCGCGCAAGACGAATTGCCCGGACATGAACTTGCCGTTGTACTCTCCCAACGCACCTTGCATCGGACGAAAGCGCGGATAGGGCATGAAGGCGCTGCGCGTCCATTCCCAGACGTCTCCAAACATTTGTCGCAACTCGCCCGTGGCTGTCGGAGCCGGCCGCGGCCGCAGGCGACCTGAATTCACCAGGTT
>DATHFW010000120.1:0-17970 GCA_035317945.1 Steroidobacteraceae bacterium
CCCGGAATCGATCGCGTGTTAATTCCACAAAGCGGGAGGACGTTCTCAAGAGCGCCTCCCGCTTTGCGCATCTGCGCCATACCGCCATAGGGCAAAGCGAGGAACCGGAGTGTCGACACCTGCAGTGCTAGCTCTCGAAGACGGCACCGTGTTCCGTGGCGTTTCAGTAGGCGCAAAAGGCAACACGACGGGTGAAGTGGTTTTCAATACGGCCATGACCGGGTATCAGGAGATCCTCACCGATCCTTCCTACTGCCGGCAGATCGTAACCCTGACCTATCCGCACATCGGCAACACCGGCGCTACACCGGAGGATTTGGAATCCGGCTCGGTTTACGCCGCCGGCCTCGTGATCCGGGACCTGCCGCTGCTGCATTCGAATTGGCGCTCCACCGAATCGCTGCAGAGTTTCTTGATTCGCTGCAAGGTCGTCGCCATCGCCGATATCGATACCCGCAAGCTGACCCGCCTGCTGCGCGAGAAGGGCGCTCAATCCGGCTGCATCATGACGGGCGAGAAATTCGACCAGAGCGCGGCGGTGCGCGCGGCGAAGAAATTTCCCGGCCTCAAGGGCATGGATCTGGCCAAGGCGGTTTCCACCAAGAAGATTTACCAGTGGAACGACGGCTTGATTTGGAAGACAGCGGCGAAGCCGCCGCGACCGCAAAGCCGCTTGCACGTGGTGGCGTACGATTACGGCATCAAGCGCAGCATATTGCGGATTCTCGCCGAGCACGGTTGCCGCATGACGGTTGTGCCTGCGCAAACTCCTGCAGATCAGGTACTTGCGATGAATCCTGATGGTATTTTCTTAAGTAATGGTCCCGGGGACCCTGAACCCTGCGACTACGCCATTCAAGCGATAACGCGTTTCTTGGAGACGGATATCCCGATCTTTGGAATTTGCCTGGGGCACCAATTGCTGGGACTGGCGAGCGGCGCCAAGACCTTGAAGATGAAGTTCGGCCACCACGGCGCGAATCATCCGGTGCTGGAAATCGATTCGGGCCGCGTGCTCATTTCCAGCCAGAACCATGGGTTTGCGGTCGATGAAACGACGCTGCCCGAAACTTTGCGTGCCACGCACCGCTCCTTGTTTGACGGCTCGCTGCAGGGCCTGACCCGCACCGATCGTCCGGCCTTCAGCTTTCAAGGACACCCCGAAGCGAGCCCGGGCCCGCACGATTTGCGGCTGCTGTTCGAGCACTTCATGTACTTGATGGTGAAGCGCGTGCAGGCCTATTCCCGCGGACGCAATCCGGTCAAACAAAAATCGGCGGAAGGGTAAGTGCCCAAACGTAGCGACCTGGACAGCATCCTGATCATCGGGGCGGGTCCGATCATCATCGGTCAGGCTTGCGAGTTCGACTATTCCGGAGCTCAAGCGTGTAAGGCCCTGAAAGAAGAGGGATATCGAGTCATCTTGGTGAACTCCAATCCCGCCACGATCATGACGGATCCGGAGACCGCCGACTCCATTTATATAGAGCCGATCAACTGGCGCACCATCGCCCGCATCATCGAGAAGGAACGCCCGAGTGCGCTGCTGCCGACCATGGGCGGGCAGACGGCGCTCAATACCGCATTGGATCTGGTGCGCGAGGGAATCTTAGAGAAGTTCAGTGTGGAGATGATCGGCGCCTCGCAGCGCGCCATCGACATGGCGGAAGACCGCGAACTGTTCCGCCGCGCCATGACCGACATCGGTCTGGAAACCGCGCGCGCGCGCATTGCGCACAGCATGGAGGAG
This sequence comes from Steroidobacteraceae bacterium, assembly GCA_035317945.1. Lineage (GTDB taxonomy): Bacteria > Pseudomonadota > Gammaproteobacteria > Steroidobacterales > Steroidobacteraceae > Bog-1198. The sequence goes on from DATHFW010000120.1 coordinate 1,751, forward strand.
GCTCTGGCGGTGCAGTCGGAGATCGGTTTCCCCACGGTGATCAGGCCGTCCTTTACCTTGGGAGGCAGCGGCGGCGGCATCGCCTACAACCGTGAGGAATTCGAATCCATCGTCGCGCGCGGACTCGATGCTTCGCCCACCAACGAGGTGCTGCTCGAAGAATCGGTGCTGGGCTGGAAAGAGTACGAAATGGAGGTGGTCCGCGACCACGTCGACAACTGCATCATCGTGTGCTCGATCGAGAACATCGATCCGATGGGCGTGCATACCGGCGACTCGATCACCGTGGCCCCGGCTCAGACTCTCACCGATCGCGAGTATCAGCGTCTGCGGGACGCTTCGATCGCGGTGTTGCGCAAGATCGGCGTCGACACCGGCGGCTCCAACGTGCAGTTCGCGATCAACCCGGACGACGGCAGGGTCCTGGTGATCGAAATGAACCCGCGGGTGTCGCGCTCCTCGGCGCTGGCGTCCAAGGCCACCGGATTTCCGATTGCCAAGATCGCCGCCAAGCTGGCCGTGGGCTACACCTTGAGCGAATTGAAGAACGAAATCACCGGCGGCGCGACGCCCGCTTCCTTCGAGCCGACCATCGACTATGTGGTCACGAAGATTCCGCGCTTCACGTTCGAGAAGTTTCCCGGCGCCAACACCCGCTTGACCACCCAGATGAAATCGGTGGGCGAGGCCATGGCGATCGGCCGGACGTTTCAGGAATCCATGCAAAAGGCGCTGCGCAGCTTGGAGACCGGCTACGACGGATTCAATGAGCAGCTGACCCTGCCGTTGACGGAAGAGGCCGCGGAAAAATTATCGTACGAACTGCGCTGGCCGGGGCCGGATCGAATTCTGTATGTGGCCGACGCGTTTCGCGCCGGCTGGACCTCGCAGCAGGTGTTCGACGCTACCAAGATCGATCCCTGGTTCCTGGCGCAGATCGAGGATCTGTTGCGTGAGGAAAGAGAACTTGCCAAGGAGGGTTTCGAGAGCTTGAATTTGGCGCGCCTACGCGCACTGAAGCGCAAGGGCTTCTCCGATTCGCGCATTGCGAAACTGGTGGGGCGGGATGAGCCCGATATCCGCCGCGAGCGGCGCAAACTGGGTTTGCATCCCGTTTACAAGCGCGTCGACACCTGCGCGGCCGAATTCGGCACCTCGACCGCGTATCTGTATTCGACTTACGAAGAAGAATGCGAAGCGGCTCCCACGGACCGGCGCAAGATCATGATCTTAGGCGGCGGCCCGAATCGCATCGGCCAGGGCATCGAATTCGATTATTGCTGCGTGCATGCCGCCATGGCGCTGCGTGAAGACGGCTTCGAAACCATCATGGTGAATTGCAATCCAGAGACCGTATCGACCGACTACGACACCTCGGATCGGCTGTACTTCGAGCCCTTGACCTTTGAAGACGTGATGGAAATCATCGAGAAGGAAAAACCCGAAGGCGTCATCGTGCAGTTCGGTGGGCAGACACCGTTGAAATTGTCGCGCGCGCTCGCCGCGGCGGGCGCGCCCATCATCGGCACCACGCCCGACAGCATCGATGTCGCGGAGGATCGCGAGCGATTCCAAAAGCTCGTCGCGACACTCAAGCTCAAGCAGCCTGCAAATGCCACGGCGCGCAACGAAGCGTCGGCCGTTTCCATGGCCAAAGAGGTCGGATTTCCGCTGATCGTGCGCCCCAGCTATGTGCTCGGCGGCCGGGCGATGGAAGTCGTGTTCAACGAGGATGACTTACGCCAGTACATGATCGATGCCATGAAGGTGTCGAATGACAGCCCCGTGCTGCTCGACCGCTTTCTCGATCTGGCCATCGAAGTCGACGTCGATGCGGTCAGCGACGGCACCGACGTGCTGATCGGCGGCATCATGGAGCACATCGAACAGGCCGGCGTGCATTCCGGGGATTCCGGCTGCTCGCTGCCGCCGAACGGCCTGTCGCCGGAAATCCAGGACGAGTTGCGGGTCCAAACCCGCAAGCTCGCCAAGGCGCTCAACGTCATCGGTTTGATGAACATCCAGTTCGCGATTCAAAGCGGCGTGATCTACATCCTGGAGGTCAATCCGCGCGCCTCGCGCACCGTCCCCTTCGTCTCCAAGGCCACCGGCATTCCGCTGGCAAAAGTCGCGGCGCGCGTCATGACGGGCAAGACCCTCGCCGTGCAGCAACGCACGCGCGAACGCATCCCGCCTTATTTTTCCGTCAAGGAGGCGGTATTCCCCTTCATCAAGTTTCCGGAAGCCGATCCCATCCTGGGGCCCGAGATGAAATCCACGGGCGAAGTGATGGGAACCGGGAACACCTTCGGCGAAGCGTATGCGAAGGCGCAGGCGGCTTCCGGGGTGATCTTGCCGACCCGCGGCCTCTGCTTCATCAGCGTGCGGGATCGCGACAAACCCGCGGCCGCGTTGCTGGCGCAAATGCTGATCGCGCGCGGCTTCGAAATCGCCGCCACCGGCGGCACGGCCCTGGTTTTGGAAGAGGCGGGCGTGACCTGCCGCCGGGTCAATAAAGTGCGCGAGGGTCGCCCCCACGTCGTCGATATGATAAAAAATGACGAGGTGGCGTTGATCGTCAATACCACCGAGGGTAAACAGGCGGTGCGCGAATCCCGGTCGATTCGTCGCGAGGCCGTCGCGAGGCGAGTAACCTATTACACCACCGTGGCCGGCGCGCGCGCGACGTGCGACGCCCTTGATCATCTAGGCGACATCGAAGTGAATCGATTGCAAGATTTGCACAAGGAATTGACGGCGTGACGCGCACTCCCATGACGCTGCGCGGCGCCGAACGGCTGCGCGCGGAACTCAAGCAGCTGAAGAGCGAGGCGCGCCCCAATGTCATCAAGGCCATTGCCGAGGCGCGCGCGCACGGTGACTTGAGCGAAAATGCGGAATATCACGCGGCGCGTGAACAACAAAGCTTCATCGAAGGGCGCATCAACCAAATCGAGAATCGCTTGGGCAATGCCGAAGTGATCGATGTCACAAAGCTGACCGCCAGCGGCCGCGTGGTGTTCGGCTCGACGCTCGAGTTGGAAGATCAGGACGGCGGCAACAAAGTCGTCTACCAACTGGTGGGCGACGATGAGGCCAACATCAAGCAGGGGCTGCTGTCGGTTTCCTCGCCCATTGCGCGCGCGCTCATCGGCAAATCCGAAGGCGATGTCGTCGACGTGACCACCCCGGGCGGCACCCACAGCTACGAAATCGTCTCCGTCCGCTACGTGTAAAGAAACGTGAAGATTGTTCGGGGTGTCTTCCGCGTGCTCATCGTCCTGTGGGCGGGCAGCCTGTGGTCGACCATCTGGGTGGCGGCAACTTTGTTTGATTTACAAAGCGATCGGCATCTCGCCGGGCTGATGGCGGCCAGGCTGTTCCAAATCGAGACCTACTTAGGGCTCGGCGTCGCCGCGTTGGCGATCGTGCCCCCCGGCAGGACCCGATACTATTGGGCCTACTTCGCCGCCGCGGTACTGGCGATGAACGAGTGGATCTTGAAGCGCGAGATGAGCCTGGCGCAGGCGCACGGAACCGCGGCCGGGTTGGGGTTCGGCGCATGGCACGGCATCTCGGCAGTCCTTTACGTGCTGGCCTGTCTATGCGTCGTCATCATGATTTACAAGGATGAATATCGGCATGCTTAACGGCTCCCGCTTTTGCTTCGCGGCACTCTGCTGCTCGCTCGCGCCCACGGCGTGGTGCGGAGCGCCATTTTCGTTCGAGTCGGCGCCGGGCCGACTGCCTAAGAATGTCGTTCCGGTCAGTTACGACGTCGCCATCGTGCCCAATGCCGACGCATTGAAATTCACCGGAACCGAGTCGGTGCGGCTGCAATTCCGAGCGGCGACCGCAACGGTGCAATTCAATTCGCTCAACGAGACCTTGAGCCATGTACTGTTGGACGGCCAGCCGGTCAAGAGTGTGGTCTCGAGCGATGAGCAGCAGCTCACCACCGTGACGTTGACGAAGCCGGCCGCCGGCCTGCACACATTGAGTTTTTCATACAGCGGCAAAATCGAGACGCAGCCGCAGGGTTTGTTTGCACAGAAGTACACGAAATCGGGCGGCGGTCAGGGCGTCATGCTGTCGACGCAAATGGAAGCCACGGATGCGCGCCGCATGTTCCCGTGCTGGGATGAACCGTCATTTCGCGCCTATTTTCACCTGACAGCGACGGTACCCAAGTCCTGGGCCACGGTGGGCAACATGCCCATCGGCCGCCGCACTGTGCACGGTCAATCAGCGACGGTGAGCTTTCAGCGATCCCCGAAGATGTCGTCCTATCTCGTGGAATTCACGGCGGGAGATATGCGCGAAGTGTCCGCAGCGCGCGGCGGCACGCAATTCGCTGTCTGGGCGGTCGCGGGGCACGAACAAGATGGCGCGGCGGCGCTCGCCAGCGCCCAGGATATTCTGGCCGACTACAACGATTACTTTGCCCATCCGTATCCACTGCCGAAGCTCGATTCCATCGCCATTCCGGGCGGCTTTTCCGGCGCCATGGAGAATTGGGGGGCGATTACCTATAACGATCGGGCGTTGCTGGTCAGCCCTTCGAGCACATTGCGGAACCGGCAAACGGTTTTTAGCATTCAAGCGCACGAGATGGCGCATCAATGGTTCGGCGACCTGGTCACCATGGGATGGTGGGACGATACCTGGCTGAATGAAAGCTTTGCCTCGTGGCTCGCCGCCAAGGAGACGGCGGCGCGCTATCCCGCCTGGCGCTGGTGGGAACAGGAAGACGAATCGAGGGAGTCGGCAATGGCGGCGGATGCGCGTGCGACTTCGCATGCCATCGAGCAGCACGTCACCGACGAGCTGCAAGCGGCCAATTCCTTCGATTCGGACATCACGTACAGCAAAGGCGAGGCGCTGCTGCGCATGCTGGAGGCTTATATCGGCGAGGACGTGTTTCGCCAGGGGATCCGCAGCTACATGAAGGACCGCGCCTATTCAAACGCGGCTGCGGCGGATCTCTGGAATGCTTTGGGCCACGCCAGCGGCAAGAACATTCCCGCAGTCGCGGCGCCGTGGATCGAGAAGCCGGGATTTCCCTTGGTCAGTGTGACGGCGGCCTGCGATTCGGCCGGCAATCGCAGCGTGACCCTGCACCAGAAGCGGTTCCTCTTGGACGGCGGTAGCGCGAATGCCGCCCTGTGGCAGGTGCCGTTGCGAATTCGCACCGGCACCGCCGCTCCGCGCGACCTGCTGCTCGATACGCAGGAGCAGAAGATCGCAGCCGGCCGCTGCGACGAGGCTTTGTCCGTCAATGCCGACGCCGTCGGCTATTACCGCGTCCAGTACGACGCTGAAACGCTGGCCGTGAACACGCGGCAATTTCCCGCTGCAGTGGACGGGGATCGCATTGCCTTGCTCGACGATCAATGGGCCTTGGTCGGAAGCGGCGAGGCGTCATTGCAGAACTTCTTGGCGCTGGCATCGTCCATGGGCGGCGACCGCGACGCACGTGCTTGGGCGCAGATCGTCCAGGCGCTCGCGATCATTGAATACGCCGAGCGCGGATCCCCCGGGTATCAAGCCTTCGCGGCGTATGCGCGTGCACTGATCAAGCCGGTGGCCGACGGGCTGGCGTGGGACGCAGCACCGCAGGAAACGCCGGATGTGAGCGCCTTGCGCGATACGCTGTTGCGGGACTTGAGCAGTTGGGGCGATCAAGCCACGATCGATGAGGCGCGCCGACGCTTCGCTGCATTCATCAAAGATCCTTCCGGTTTGAGTGCGGACGCGCAAACGACCTTGCTCACGATCGTCGGACAAAACGCGGACGCCGCGACTTTTGCGCAGCTGCATACCTTGGCCAAGGGCGCCAAAGACGACACATTCATGCAGCGCTGCTACGTGGCGCTGGCACGGGTGCGGGATCCGGACCTCGCCCGCCAAGTGGTGCAAATCGCGCTGTCCGATGAACTGCCGCCGCAGGCGAACACACTCGGCCTTCGCTTGATCATTGGGTTGGCGCGCGAACATCCGCGGCTTTCCTGGGATACCTATATCGCCAATCAGAATCAGTTGATGAAGGCGATGCAGAGCGGGGTTCGGCCGCTGGTGATCGCGCAGCAATCTCCGGCGGTCTATTGGGACGCGTTACCGCTGGACCAGCTCGAGGCGTGGGCGCGTGCGAACATTCCCGAAGGAGCCTCCGAGAATCTGGTGCGCGGCATGGAAACCGCGCATCACTTGGCGGCGCAGAAGCCGGTGCTGGTCAAAGCGGCCGACGCATATCTGGCCGCGGCGACGCACCCCGCCCGCTGACGTCAATCGGGCAGGAGAATCTTGGGCATCTCAGCACGGCGGCGATAAAACACGCCGACATTGCCGATGCGCTGCACGATTTCGCTCGACGTTTGCTTGGCCAGATCGTCCAACGCCGCGTCGCGTGCCGTGCGTGAACCGACGCGGGCCGACACCTTGACCAATTCGTGGTCGGTGAGGGCACGATCCAGTTCTTTGACGACGCCCTCGGTCAAGCCGGCGTTTCCCAGCATGACGATGGGACTTAGAGGATGCGCGAGGCGGCGCAAATGTTTCTTTTGTTTCTCGGAAAGTGCTGTCATCAGACGATTATAGTCGCAGTTCAAAATGCCCAAGCGTTCAAAAAGCAGTTCCCGCTGGCTGGCCGAGCACGCCAACGATGAGTTCGTCAAACGCGCACAGAAGGAGGGCTGGCGCTCGCGCGCCGTGTTCAAGCTCGCGCAGATTCAGGAAACCGAGCGGCTGTTGCGCCCTGGGATCCGCTGCGTCGATCTAGGTTCAGCGCCGGGCGGTTGGAGCCAGTACGCGGCCAAGATCATCGGTGGAAAAAGCCGGATCGTGGCCACAGATATCCTGCCGATGGACGCGATTCCGGGGGTCGATTTCGTGCAAGGCGACTTTCGGGACGAGGCGGTGCTCGAGCAAGTATTGCAATGCGTGGGGGCGGATAAAGTCGACCTTGTATTGTCGGATATGGCCCCCAACATGGCAGGAATAGATGCGGTGGACCAGCCTCGTTCCATGTATTTGGCGGAGCTCGCCATCGAGTTCGCAGATCGTGTTTTGGCGCCTGGAGGCGATTTGCTTGTGAAATTATTTCAAGGCGCCGGATTCGAACAGATCATCCGGGATGCCCGCACTCGTTATGGCCGTGTGGCCACGAAAAAGCCGAAAGCGTCACGAACTCGCAGTCCCGAGATCTATCTGTTGGCGCGACAGTTTAGGATGGTGTAAGTTGAGGAACGCCCGTCAGATTTGGTTGTCCTTACGTATGACGGATGCAGGTGAAACTTGAACGATTTGACGAAACAAATTCTCTTGTGGGTCGCCCTGGCGGTGATTCTGCTCGCGATTTTCAGCCAATTCGGCATGCGCACGGGCCAGCCGTCACAAATGATCTACTCGCAGTTTCTCTCCGAGGTAAAGAGCGGCAGCGTGGAATCGGTGACCCTCAAGGGCGAGATCATCGAGGGAAAGAAGCGCTCCGGCGAGCAATTTGTCACATTTAATCCTGAAACCAACAATAGCGCCTTAATTGGCACGCTGTCGGCGCAGGGCGTGAAATTCGGCGGCGAACCGCCCAAGCAACAGTCGGTATTTCTGCAGCTGCTGATATCGGCCTTCCCGATATTGATTCTCATTGGCTTTTGGGCTTACTTCATGCGCCAGATGCAGGGCGCGTCCGGCGGCAGGGGGGCCATGTCCTTCGGCAAAAGCCGCGCGCGGCTCCTTGGTGAGGATCAGGTCAACATTACCTTTGCCGACGTGGCAGGGGTCGAAGAGGCCAAGCAAGAAGTCGTCGAAATAGTCGATTTCTTGAAAGATCCCGGCAAGTTCCAGAAACTTGGCGGCAAGATACCGAAAGGCGTGCTGATGGTCGGCTCGCCCGGCACCGGCAAGACCTTGCTGGCCCGCGCCATCGCCGGCGAGGCAAAAGTGCCTTTCTTCACCATTTCGGGCTCGGATTTCGTCGAGATGTTCGTCGGCGTCGGCGCTTCGCGCGTCCGCGACATGTTCGAACAGGCCAAGAAGCACGCTCCCTGCATCATCTTCATCGATGAAATCGACGCGGTCGGCCGGCATCGCGGCGCAGGCCTGGGCGGCGGCCACGACGAGCGCGAGCAGACCTTGAATCAATTGCTGGTCGAGATGGATGGTTTCGAGGGTAATGAAGGCATCATTGTCATCGCGGCCACCAACCGGCCCGATGTGCTCGATCCGGCGCTGCTGCGCCCGGGCCGTTTCGATCGCCAAGTGGTCGTGCCGCTGCCCGACGTTCGCGGCCGCGAGCAGATTCTCAAAGTTCACATGCGCAAAGTCCCGCTCGGCGACAACGTCAAGCCTTCGGTGATTGCGCGCGGCACGCCGGGTTTCTCGGGTGCGGATCTTGCCAATCTCGTCAACGAAGCCGCGCTGTTCGCGGCGCGCGGCAACAAGCGTTCAGTGACGATGGAAGAGTTCGAGCGCGCCAAGGACAAGATCATGATGGGCGCCGAGCGCCGCTCCATGGTCATGACCGAAGAAGAAAAGCGCAATACCGCTTATCACGAGTCGGGGCACGCGATCGTGGGCTTGAGCGTGCCCGAGCACGATCCGGTGTACAAAGTGACGATCATCCCGCGCGGCCGCGCGCTGGGCGTGACCATGTTCCTACCGGAAGCGGATCGCTACAGCACCAGCAAGCGTCAGCTCGAGAGCCGCATCGCGACGTTGTTCGGCGGCCGCATCGCCGAAGAGTTGGTGTTCGGCGCCGACGCCGTCACCACGGGTGCGTCCAACGACATCGAACGCGCCACGGAACTGGCGCGCAACATGGTCACGCGTTGGGGCCTGTCGGATCGCTTGGGTCCGCAGACTTACAGCGAAGAGTCCGGTGAAGTATTCCTGGGCCGCAGCGTCACGCAGCACAAGCAGGTGTCGGACGTAACCGCGCATGTGATCGACGAAGAGGTGCGCCGCGTCATCGACAATAATTACCAACGCGCCTACAAGATTCTGCAGACCAACATGGACAAGCTGCAGACCATGTCGGAGGCCTTGATCAAGTACGAGACCATCGACGAGGAAATGATCAAGGACATCATGGAAGGCCGAGCGCCGCGGCCGCCGCGCGACTGGGACGATACGCCGACACCGACGCCGCGCGGCCCTTCGGCAGAGAAGCCGACGCCGCCGCTGGTCAACCCTGCGGGACAGCACTAAGTCTCGGGACCGCGAAAATAATTGGTCGCGGTCAGCCCGGGGGCGCAGCGAGCTTCGAGGGCACTAAAGGCACCAGTGCCCTCGAAGCTCCCTGTACCCCCCGGTCAGTTCACAACCACTCAATGTCACGGGCCGAGGATTATTTGACGCTGTCCATGAAGTGGCGTTGCCGACAGCGAACAATTGATCTAAGCCGGCCCGTCGTCATGGGGATCCTCAACGTCACGCCGGATTCATTTTCCGATGGCGGCCGCTTTGCCGCCGTCGATGCGGCGCTCGAGCGTGCGCGGCAAATGGCGGCGGAGGGCGCGGCAATAATCGATGTGGGTGGCCAGTCGACCCGGCCCGGGGCGCTGGGAGTCGACGAAGCGGTGGAAATCGCGCGCGTGCTTCCCGTCATCGAGGCGATCGCGGCGAGTTGCGATGTCGCTGTTTCCATCGACAGCTCAAAGCCCGGCGTCATGAAAGCGGCGGTTGCAGCCGGTGCCTGCATCATCAACGATGTCTACGCCTTGCGAGAGCCCGGCGCCCGCGCGGTCGCGTCAGAGACTCAAGCCGGTGTGTGTCTCATGCACATGCAAGGCGAGCCGCGTACGATGCAAGAAAGTCCGCACTATAATGACGTGGTGGGTGAAGTCAGCGAATTCCTGTTGGGCGAGCGGCAGGCATGCATGAATGCAGGCATCGCCGCTGAGTGCATCGCCTTCGACCCCGGGTTTGGGTTCGGCAAGAGCTTGGAGCACAATTTGACGCTATTGAAAGAACTGTCGCGATTCGCCGCGCTCGGTGCGCCGCTGCTGGTCGGCGTTTCGCGCAAGAGCGTCATCGGCAAAATTCTGGGGAAGGCGCTCGATGATCGCCTGTACGGCGGATTGGGATTGGCGGCGCTCGCGGTGAGCGGCGGCGCACGGATCATCCGTACCCACGATGTGGGCCCGACGCGCGATGCCATACGCTGTGTCAGCGCGGTGCTGCAGGGATTGGAAGCATGACGAATTTATTCGGCACCGATGGCGTGCGCGGCCGCGTCGGCACGACACCGATGACGGTGGATTTCGCCCTGCGCCTCGCCAGTGCCGCCGCACGCGTGCTTAGCCCTAGCGGCGGGCGTGTTCTCATCGGCAAGGACACGCGTGTGTCAGGCTACATGTTCGAGTCGGCGCTGGAAGCGGGATTCGTCGCCGCGGGCGTCGACGTCATGCTGATCGGCCCGCTGCCTACGCCCGGCATCGCGTACATGACGCAACGCCTCGGCTGCAGCTTCGGCGTTGTCATCAGCGCGTCACACAATCCTTATGAAGACAACGGCATCAAGTTCTTCGATGCCGTGGGCAGCAAGTTGTCCGACCGTGTCGAACACGAAATCGAGCGTTTGCTGGGGCTGCCCGTGGTCACGCAGGAGTCGCAGCACCTGGGCAAAGCGATACGCATCGACCGCAGCCGCACGCAGTATCAGGACTTTTGTGCCTCGACCATTCCGTCCGGCATGAGCTTGAAGGGCTACAAGATCGTCATCGACTGCGCCAATGGTGCGGGCTACAAGGTGGCGCCGCGCGTGCTGGCCGATTTGGGCGCGGAAATCGTACCCATCGGCTGCTCGCCCAACGGCCGTAATATCAACGACGGCTGCGGATCGACCTCGCCCGAACTTCTGCAGCTCACGGTATCCGGGGTGCGCGCTCAAGTCGGGCTGGCGCTCGACGGCGATGGCGATCGAGTCGTGATGGTGGATGAGCTTGGACGCTGCGTGGATGGCGATCAGCTGCTGTTCATCCTGGCCATGGCCCGGCGACACGCCGGCGAATTGAAAGGACCCGTGGTCGGCACCGTGATGAGCAATCTGGGGCTGGAACATGTGCTCGCGGAGCGCGGCGTTGAATTCCTGCGCGCTCAAGTGGGCGATCGCAATGTGCTCGCCATGCTCAATCAGGCGGGTGGAACCTTGGGCGGAGAAACCTCGGGGCACATCTTATGCTTGGACAAGACGACCACCGGCGACGGCTTGATCAGTGCCCTGCAGGTGCTGGCCGTCATGAAGCAAACAGGATCAGGGCTGGCTGAACTTGCCGCGGGCATGAAGAAGTATCCGCAGGTGCTGCTGAATGTGCGTGTTGCCAGGCGCTTTGATCCGCTGACCGAACCCGAGGTGGCACGGGTGGTCGAAGAGGTTGAACTGCGGCTCAAAGGCCGCGGGCGAATTGTGCTGCGGCCGTCGGGCACCGAGCCGGTTATCCGCGTGATGGTGGAGGGCTCGGATGCGGGTCTCGTCAAGCAGGGCGCCAAGGATATCGCTGCCGCGGTCGAGGCCGCGTCCAAATAATTCCCAACGGGGGCTTGCAGTTACCCAGCGGCGCGGCTAATCTTCGCCGCCTTTCCCGCAGGGCAAATGCCCGAAGGTAGGCTATGCGTCGTCCGATGGTCGCGGGCAATTGGAAAATGCACGGGTCACAGGCCACCAATCGAGCGTTGCTCGCCGAATTGGAGGGTTATGTCAGGCCGGACTGGCCGATCGACGTCGTGGTGTTTCCGCCCTATGTATATCTCGCCGATGCCGTCCGGGTTTTGGAAGACGGACGGATCCTGGTGGGCGCGCAGGACGTCTGTGCCGAGTCCGGCGGCGCCTTTACGGGCCAAGTGAGCGCCGCCATGCTCAAGGATGTGGGGTGCAGCTACGTCATTGTGGGGCACTCTGAGCGGCGTCGCTGGTACCACGAAGACGATGCCTTGGTGGCGCGCAAATTTGCCGCGGCCTTGGCTGGAGCGCTCACACCAGTGCTCTGCGTTGGGGAAACCCTGGAAGAGCGCGAGGCGAAGCAAACCGAATTGGTCGTGGGACGACAGGTCGATGCCGTGATCGCGATGCAAGGCGTCGGGGGCTTTGCGGAAGCGGTGCTGGCTTATGAGCCTGTTTGGGCCATCGGCACCGGCCGCACCGCCTCGCCCGAGCAGGCCCAGGCGGTGCATGCATTCCTGCGCAGTCGCATTCGCGCGCATGATGCTAAGATAGCGGACCGTTTGCGCATCCTTTATGGCGGCAGCGTAAAAGCCGGCAATGCCGCAGAGCTATTCGCAATGCCCGACGTGGATGGTGGCTTGGTGGGCGGTGCTTCCTTGAGCGCCGATGAGTTTCGACAGATTTGCGCGGCTGCGGCCGTTCGTCACTAAAGAGATTTTTTATGTTGCGTGGTGTGATTTTGGGCGTGCATGTATTACTTGCGCTGATGATTATCGCGCTGGTGCTGCTGCAGCGTGGCAAGGGTGCGGAGGCGGGAGCCGGATTCGGTTCGGGTGCATCGGGCACCGTGTTTGGTGCGCGCGGCACCAGCACCTTGTTTTCGAAATTGACGGCGGTGTTTGCGGCCCTGTTCTTTGTTACGAGTTTGAGTTTGGCGTATCTCGGCTCGCACGCGACCGTAGAGCCGACGTCGGTGTTGGAGCGCGCCGCGCAAGCTGCCGCTGCAGCGCCCTCCAAGGAGCCGCCACCGGCGGCACCTGCGAGTTCGCCGACTCCGACTCCACCACCTGTCGAACAGAAACCGACGGAACCCCCGAAGTAAATAGTTAGTGACTGAATTATTCTTGCCGGCGCGAAGCGCCGCTAATTTTCGGGGTTCGCTTGGCGAACCCCGTTGGAAGGTTGGGCGAAGCCCATGATTAGCCGACGTGGCGAAATTGGTAGACGCGCTAGTTTGAGGGGCTAGTGGGGCAACCTGTGCCGGTTCGAGTCCGGCCGTCGGCACCAACATTGTCGCGCGGAACATCTGAGTTGTTCCGCGCGACGCAACATACTTGCGCCTGATATAATTATGGTTAATCCGTGCAGTCAACGGCGCCGATAATGTTGCGACAGTACTTACCGATATTGATCTTCTTAGGTTTGGCCACGGTTCTGGGCCTGGCACTGTTTACCGTCGGTTGGATATTGGGGCCGCGCCGGCCCGATGCCGAAAAACTGTCTCCGTATGAGTGCGGCTTCGAGGCTTTTGAAGACTCGCGCATGCGCTTCGACGTCCGCTATTATCTGGTGGCCATCATTTTCATCGTGTTCGATTTGGAAATCGCGTTTTTCTTCCCCTGGGCGGTTTCGCTCAAGATCACGGGTACTTTTGGGCTGCTCGCCATGCTGATTTTCGCGTTGGTGCTGGTGGTGGCGTTGGCCTATGACTACAAGAAAGGGGCGCTCGAGTGGGATTAGAGCCCGACAACACCGTGCGCGGCTTCGAAGTGACCAGCGTCGATAAGCTGATCAATTGGGCGCGAACCGGATCACTGTGGCCGATGACTTTCGGATTGGCCTGTTGCGCGGTCGAGATGATGCATGCCGGCGCCTCCCGCTACGACCAGGATCGTTTCGGCATCATTTTCCGGCCGAGCCCGCGGCAATCCGACGTCATGATCGTCGCCGGCACGCTGGTCAATAAAATGGCGCCGGCGCTGCGTAAAGTGTACGACCAGATGACCGAGCCGCGCTGGGTGATCTCTATGGGCTCCTGCGCCAATGGCGGAGGGTACTATCATTATTCCTATGCCGTGGTTCGAGGTTGCGACCGCATTGTGCCCGTGGATGTGTATGTTCCGGGATGCCCGCCCACCGCGGAGGCACTGCTCTACGGGATCATCCAGCTGCAGAACAAGATCAAGCGCAACAAGGCGATTATTCGATGAGCGCGGATCCGGGCATCACGGCGGCGGTTGCAACACCGACCCGCCTAGAAACGCTGGTCGAAGCGATTACCGCGGCTTTGCCGGGCAATTTGACCCGCGTCGCAAATCATGTCGGCGAACTGACTTACGAAGTGCCTCCGGAGGAACTCCTGAGCGCCGCCGCGCTGCTGCGCGATGCGGCAGATCTCAAATTCGAAATGTGCATGGATGTGTGCGGAGTGGATTATCTCTCGCACGGCCGTGACGAGTGGAACACGCAGAGCGCGACATCCTCCGGCTTCAGCCGCGGCGTGGCGCGAGGCGCGCCGCGCGTCGGTGACTTGGCGCCGGGACGCCGATTCGCGGTGGTCTACCATCTGCTGTCGATTTCACTGAATCAGCGGCTGCGCCTGCGGGTGTTTTGCGCGGATGACGAGCAACCCATGGTCGACTCGGTGACGGGAATCTGGGCCGGCGCCAATTGGTTCGAGCGCGAGGCTTTCGACCTGTTCGGCATTCTGTTCAAAGGCCACCCGGATTTGCGCCGCCTGCTCACCGATTACGGTTTTATCGGCCACCCGTTTCGCAAAGACTTCCCGTTGTCGGGCAATGTCGAGGTGCGCTACGACCCGGAAAAAGGCCGTGTGGTCTACCAGCCGGTGACCATCGACCCGCGTGTTCTGGTGCCGAAAGTCATCCGCCACGACAACCGCTACGACCCGCAGCTCACGAACGCGCCCGTCCACACCACGAGCATTGCGAAATCCGATGGCTGAGATCCGCAACTACACCATGAATTTCGGACCGCAGCATCCTGCCGCGCACGGCGTGCTGCGCCTGGTGCTCGAGTTGGATGGCGAGGTGATTCAGAAAGCCGATCCGCACGTGGGCCTGTTGCACCGTGCGACCGAGAAGCTGGCCGAGAGCAAACCCTACAATCAGTCGATCGGCTATATGGACCGGTTGGACTACGTGTCGATGATGTGCAACGAGCATGCGTACGTCATGGCCATCGAGAAGCTATTGGGCTTGGAGCCGCCGTTGCGGGCGCAGTATATCCGCGTGATGTTCGATGAGATCACGCGAATTTTGAACCATTTGATGTGGCTGGGGGCGCATGCGCTCGACATCGGCGCCATGACGGTTTTCCTGTACTGCTTCCGGGAACGCGAAGATCTCATGGACTGCTACGAAGCCGTCTCCGGCACCCGCATGCATGCGACCTACTATCGTCCGGGCGGCGTGTACCGCGATTTGCCGGATTCCATGCCGCAGTATCAGCAATCGCAGTGGCGCAGCAAAAAGGATGTCGATCGTCTCAATACGCGGCGCTCAGGCGGCTTGCTGGATTTCATCGCCGACTTTACCAAGCGCTTTCCGGCCTGCGTCGACCAGTATGAAACGCTGCTCACGGATAACCGCATCTGGAAACAGCGCACCGTGAATATCGGCGTGGTCAGCCCCGAGCGCGCCCTGCAGCTGGGATTCTCAGGACCCATGCTGCGCGGTTCGGGCGTCGAGTGGGACCTGCGCAAGAAGCAACCCTACGATGTCTACGGGCAGATGGACTTCGACATTCCCGTGGGCCTCAACGGCGATTGCTACGACCGGTACTTGGTGCGCGTCGAGGAGCTGCGCCAATCGAATCGCATCATCGAGCAGTGCGTGGCGTGGCTCAAGGCCAATCCCGGACCGGTGATGATCGACGATCGCAAGGTGCGGCCGCCGCGGCGTGAGGAGATGAAGGGCGACATGGAATCCCTGATTCATCACTTCAAACTCATGACCGAAGGCTACTGCGTGCCGGCGGGCGAGGTGTACGCAGCGGTCGAGGCGCCCAAAGGGGAACTCGGCGTGTACTTGGTATCGGATGGCGCGAACAAGCCTTATCGCCTCAAGGTTCGGCCGCCGGGGTTCTCGCATTTGGCGTCGCTCGATGAAATGGTGCGCGGGCATATGCTGGCGGACGTCGTCGCGGTGATCGGCACTCAGGACATCGTATTCGGCGAGATAGACCGATGAGCGAGAAATTATCCGACCACGTACGTGAAGAGATCGATCATTGGGTGGCGAAATTTCCGCCCGATCGCAAGCGTTCCGCGGTGATTTCGGCCCTGCATGCCGTGCAGCACGAGAACAACGGCTTTTTGACGACGGATCTCATGGATGCCGTGGCTGCCTATCTGGAGCTGCCGAACATCTTGGTGTACGAAGTCGCCTCGTTCTATTCCATGTTCGAAACCAAGCCCGTGGGCCGCCATCACATTTCGGTGTGCACCAATATTTCATGCATGCTGCGCGGCTCTCAAGAGGTGGTGGACTACGTTGAGAAAAAGCTCGCCATCAAGACCGGCGAGAGCACGCCTGACGGG
>DATHFW010000121.1:0-2436 GCA_035317945.1 Steroidobacteraceae bacterium
GCGCGAGGCGCAGGCGCCGCGCGATCCCGGCAGCGCCGACTTGCATGAGCTCATGCTGCGGGCGGCGCGCTTCTTCGAGCAGAATCTTTCGGACAATGCGCGGGCGCGGGCGTACGTCGAGAGGCGCGGCATCGACGCAAAAATCAGCGCCAAATTCAGCTTGGGGTACGCGCCCGACGCCTGGGAGGCGCTGCTGAAGCGCTTTGGCGCGCAGGAAGAGGATCGGCGCCGCCTGCTGCAAGTGGGCCTCGTGCTCGAGCGCAGCGGCGAGCGCACCAGCGGCTTCTACGACCGTTTCCGCGATCGATTGATGTTTCCGATTCGCGATTCACGCGGGCGCGTCATCGGTTTCGGCGGACGCGTCATCGATCAAGGCGAGCCCAAGTACATGAATTCGCCTGAAACGCCGCTGTTTCACAAGGGCCGCGAGCTTTACGGGCTCTACGAGGCGCGCCAAGCGCGCGGCGACTTCAAGCGTTTGCTGATCGTCGAGGGTTACATGGACGTGGTCCGCCTGCACCAGGCGGGAATCACCTATGCGGTGGCTACCTTGGGGACCGCCACCACGCAGGAACACCTGAATAAGATCTTCCGCATGACCAGCGAAGTGGTGTTTTGCTTCGATGGCGATCGCGCGGGTCGCCAGGCCGCATGGCGGGCGCTGGAAAACGCCCTGTCCCTGGCGCGCGACGGACGGGAACTCAAGTTCATGTTTCTGCCCGAGGGGCACGATCCGGACACACTGGTTGCCGAAGAGGGCCCGGAAGCGTTCGAAAACCGCATGAAGGAGGCGCTGCCGCTCTCGGAATACCTGGTGCAGCAGCTGATTGCCGATGTCGACTTGGATCACATCGATGGACGCGCAAAGTTAAAAGCCCTGGCGGGGCCCCTGTTTGCCCGCATGCCGGAGGGCATATACCGGGAGATGCTGGCAGACCGGCTTGCATCCAGGGTGAGCATGCCGGCGAATAAACTGAAAGAATTCTTCGCTGCCGGCGAGCCGAAGCGAGCCCTAGGCAACGCCTCGGAACTACGGGTTCGGCAGCACGGTCGAATGAGTGTCGGGCGCGGTAATTTGCTGACCCAGGCCATTACGCTGGTGCTGCACCACCCTGCGGCCGCAGGCGCCATCGAGGATCCTGACCTGCTGGGCAGTATCGACAAAACCGGCCTTTCCGTGCTCAAGGAGCTCTTGGAGCAGGCGGCCACGGCCTCTTCCCCCAGCACGGCGATGCTGCTCGAGCGGTGGCGAGATCGCGCCGAATACGAGCGTTTGACCGAATTGGCCACGTTGGACCCTCTGGTGCCCGATACGGCCTCCGCGGCCAAGGAATTGAAAATGGCGGTCGAGAAGCTGCTCGAAGAGTACGGTCCCGGCCGCCGAATGGACGAATTGTTGAAAAAAGCGGAGGAATTGGGCTTGAATTACGATGAAAAGGCCGAATTAAGCAGCCTACTCAAGTCCAAAGGCCGCTTCCGAGCGCCTTCTTAAACTGCTGAAGCATTTGTGGCTACGGAATGGCCACAATCGTATACTGCTCGGCTTGCATTTTTAAATGTCCAGATTCTCTACGAGGCGTCCACCTTGATCAAAAAAGCGCCAGCAGGCACAGCGACTCAAATCGCGGACGAGCGTCAGTCGCAATTGAAATTATTGATTGCGCGCGGCAAGGAGCAGGGCTACCTCACCTACGCTGAAGTCAACGATCACCTACCCAGCGAAATCGTCGATCCCGAACAGATCGAAGATATCGTCAACATGATCAACGATATGGGTATTCCGGTGTACGAAAAGGCGCCGGACGCCGAATCATTGTTGTTGACGGATGCGACCGCCGCTCCCGATGAGGAAGCGGTGGAAGAAGCGACCGCAGCGCTCGCCAATCTCGATGCAGAGTTCGGGCGCACCACCGATCCGGTCCGCATGTACATGCGCGAAATGGGTACGGTCGAATTGTTGACGCGCGAAGGCGAAATTCGCATCGCCAAGCGCATTGAAGAAGGTCTCGAGGCCGTCAAGATCGCGCTCGGCAGCTATCCCGGCACCTACGACTTGCTGCTGCGGCATTACGAAACGGTCAAGGCCGGACAAATGCGCCTGGTCGATGTGATCGTCGGCTTCGTCGATCCGAATGCGCCGGATGAAATTGCGCAGCCGCAGAATCCCAAGATGATGGCGTTGGAGCGCGAAGAAGCGGCCAATGACGATGATGAGGCCGATGGCGATGAAGACGAAGAGGCCATCGATACCGGGCCGGATCCGGAGGAAGCCGCCAAGCGCTTCAGCTCGATCGCCAAGGCGCACCATCAGTTCTTGAACGCGCTCGACAAGCTCGGATCGAAGGATCCGAAGACCTTGAAGATCCGCAAGAAGATCTGCGGCGAATTGATGGAGCTCAAGCTCTCGCCCAAGATGTTCGATCAGCTGATCGACAA
>DATHFW010000122.1:0-4760 GCA_035317945.1 Steroidobacteraceae bacterium
CGGCCGCCGAATGCGAGACGGCATCCGGCAAAGTGGTGCACGTGCCCACCAAACGCTCTTTGAGCTACGGCCGTTTGGCGTCGAAGGCCGCAACCCTCCCGGCACCGGATCTGGCGCAGGTGCCGCTCAAGGACCCCAAAAATTTCAAAATCATCGGCCAGCCGCATCCCGGCATCGACAGTCCACGCGTGCTGGCAGGCGAGCCCTTGTTCGGCATCGACGTCACCGTGCCCGGCATGCTGCATGCCGTGTTCGTGAAGTCGCCGGTGTTCGGCGGCACCGCGGTCAAAGCCAACCTCGATGTGATCAAGTCTCAGCCCGGCGTGCGCGATGCATTCATTGTCGGCGGCGGGCCGGTCTTCAATGGCCTCGCCAGCGGCGTTGCCATCGTCGGTACCAATTGGTGGCAGCTCGACCAAGCACGCGAATTGCTCGAAGTGACCTGGGATGAAGGCGCGACGGCGTCGCAGAGTACCGAAGGTTTTGCGAGTCAGGCAGCCGCGCTGTCAAACCAAGCTCCGGCAACCAAAGTCGTCAGCGACGGCGACGTGACTTCCGCGCTTGGATCTTCGGTGCGCACGCTGCAGGCCGCGTACAGCTACCCATTTATTTCGCACGCCACCCTGGAGCCGCAGAATTGCACGGCGCATTTCCACGATGGCAAGGTGGAAATTTGGGCGCCGACGCAGAACCCCGATCCGGGGCGCAAAATCGTCGCGAAGACATTGGGGTTGAACGACGCGGACATCACCATCCACATGATCCGCTGCGGCGGCGGCTTCGGCCGGCGGCTGATGAATGACTACATGGTGGAGGCGGCGTGGATATCCAAACAAGCGGGCGCGCCGGTCAAGTTGCTGTGGAATCGGCAAGACGACATGCAACACGATTTCTATCGTCCCGCCGGCTTTCATTTCTTCAAAGCAGGCCTCGACGCGGGCGGAAAGTTGCAGGCCTTCAGCGATCATTTCGTCTCGTTCGGCGAGAACGGCAAGGCCGCGCCGACCGCGGATATGAGCGCCAACGAGTTCCCGGCGAAATTCGTGCCCCATCTGGAGCTCGGTATTTCCTTGATGCCGCTGGGTGTTCCCACCGGACCCTTGCGGGCGCCGGGCAGCAATGCCCTGGCGTATGTATTCCAGTCCTTCATCGATGAAATCGCGCACGCGGCGGCGGCGGATCCGCTGCAATACCGCATCGACCTGCTCGGCGAGCGCCGCCAGGTCGGCGCGTTCGACACCGGCCGCATGATCGATGTGCTGGCGTTGGTGCGTGAAAAATCAGGTTGGGGCAAGCGCACGCTGCCTAAAGGATCGGGCATGGGCGTCGCGTTTTACTACAGCCATCTTGGATACTTCGCGGAAGTCGTGCATGCGACGGTGGGCGCGGGCGGCAAAATCACGGTGGACAAGGTCTGGGTGGCCGCCGGTGTCGGCAGCCAGATCATCAATCCCACCGGCGCCGAAAATCAGGTTCAAGGCGCCGCGCTCGATGGGATCAGCGAGGCGCTCGGCCAGACGATCACGCTCAACAAGGGCCGGGTCGCGCAAAGCAACTTCAACGACTTCTTACTGCTGCGCATGAATCAAGCGCCGCCGGTCGAGGTGCATTTCCTCAAGACCGAGCATCCGCCGACAGGATTGGGCGAGCCGGCGTTGCCGCCGGTGATCCCTGCGCTGTGCAATGCCCTGTTCGCGGCGACCGGCGTGAGAGTTCGCAGCCTGCCCATCGACCCGAAGCTGTTTGCCTAGCCGTCCGCGGGATGCCTAGCCGCCCGTGAGCACGTCCTCGTGCAACACGTCGGGCGATATGGTGGTCTCGCCTTGGCGCAGCCGCTCCGCCGCGACCTGGACGCTTTGCGGTTTGACGAACAGTGCGGAGACTTCCGGGTAGGCGGCGCGGATCTGCTTTTCCAACTCGACCACGGCGTGCTCGATGTCGGGTGCGCGCAGATAATCGAAAAAATCAATGCTCAGGTAGGCAACGATATTTTTCGGCGCCAGCTGCACGGTCGCGATGCTGTTGGCCTTGCACACGCCCGCCATGCCGGCAGCCATCCGGATAATGGCGTCGCTCAACTTGGGATCCGCGCGCTCGCCGATGAGCAGTGCCTTCGACTCTTGCCCCAGCAGCAACGCAACACCTGCGAGGATTGCGGCGATCACAAGGGAAGCGATGCCGTCCCAACGGCTGTCGCCGGTGAGGATCGCCGCGGTGATGCCGGCTGCCGCAACGAATAGCCCCAAGACCGCGGCGCTATCCTCGAACACGACGATAAATGCCGGCGGGTCCTTCGACTGCCGAAAGGCGTCCCACCATCCCAAATGGCGCTGGGTTTGGCGAAAGGCGCGTGTCCCCACAATCCAGGAGGCGCCCTCGAACAGCAGCGAGGCGGCGAGAACGATGTAGATGACGACCGGGTTTTCGATGGCTTGCGGGTTCAATAGACGCTGGATACCCTGGTAAGCCGATACACCGGCACCGAGGGCAAAGATGAGCAATGCCACCACAAAGCTCCAGAAGTACAGCTCGCGCGCATACCCCAAAGGATGTTCCCGGTCCGCGGGTCGCGCGGAGCGCGCCATGCCGTACAGCAACAGAAGTTCGTTGATGGTGTCGACCAGCGAATGCACGGCCTCGCTCAGCATGGCCGCCGAGCCGGTGACCACCGCAGCGACGAATTTCGCGCCGGCCACCAATAGGTTGCCGACGAGAGCCGCCCACACCGCCTTCAACGTACCGCTGGTCGCCATGGGCAATTCTAGCTTGAAGTATCGGTCGGCGGCCCCACCTCAGCCGGACCCACAATAGATCGTAAGGCCATGACTACAGAAACCCAGCCGATCGCGGAAACCCAACCGCAAATCAAAGAGTTCCAGGCCGAGACCAAGCAGGTACTGCGCCTGGTCATCCATTCGCTGTACTCGCACAAGGAGATTTTCCTGCGCGAGCTGGTGTCGAACGCATCCGACGCCTGCGAGAAACTGCGCTTCGAGGCGATCGCCAAACCGGACCTGCTGGGTGCGGATTCGCTCGAGATCACCCTGACGCCGGACAGTGCGGCCGGAACTCTGAGCATCAAGGACAACGGCGTCGGCATGAGCGAGGCTGAGATCATCGACAATCTCGGCACCATTGCCCGTTCCGGCACCAAGAAATTCCTCGAGACCTTGAGCGGAGATTCCGCCAAGGACGCCCAGTTGATCGGCCAGTTTGGGGTCGGCTTCTACTCTGCTTTTATCGTGGCTGACAAAGTGACGGTACTCACCAAGCGCAGCGACACGCCGGCCGTGCGCTGGGATTCCGACGGCGAGGGCCAGTACGAAATCCAGGGCAGCGGCAAAACCGATCGCGGCACCGAAGTGATTCTTCACCTTCGCGATGAGGACAAAGAATTCCTGGAGCCGGGACGATTACGTCAATTGGTGCGCAAGTACTCGGATCATTTGAGCATCCCGATCGTTTTGAAGACAGACGATACGCAGGAGACCTTGAATCAGGCGAAGGCGTTTTGGACCCGTCCGAAGTCCGATTTGAAGGACGAGGACTACCAGGCGTTTTACAAGCACGTGACCCATGATTCGGAAGACGCGCGCGTCTGGGCGCACAACAAGGTCGAGGGCAACATCGAATATACCTCGCTCCTGTACTTGCCGAAGCGCGCACCGTTCGACCTGTTCGAGCGCGAACAAAAGGGCGGCATTCAGCTCTACGTGAAGCGGGTATTCATCATGGACAAGGCGGCCGAGCTGCTGCCGCCGTACCTGCGTTTCATGCGCGGACTGGTCGATTCGTCCGACCTGCCGCTGAACGTGTCGCGCGAGCTTCTGCAGAACAATCGCACCGTCGAGAAGATCAAATCGGCGCTGGTCAAGCGTTCGTTGGACCTGCTCGAAGACCTGGCCTCTACTAAGCCGCAGGAGTATGCGGAGTTTTGGAAAACCTTTGGCGTGGTCTTGAAGGAAGGCATCATCGATGACCCGGCGCAGAAGACGCGAATCGCGAAATTGCTGCGCTTCAACTCGACCGCCGGTAGCGGCGATGCGCCGGACGTCGCGCTCGAGGCGTACCTGTCCCGCATGAAGGCGGACCAAAAGAGCATTTACTACCTGACGGCCGACTCGCTGGCCGCGGCGCGCAACAGTCCGCATTTGGAAGGCTTTCGCGCCAAGGGCATGGAAGTGCTCTTATTGACCGATCGAATCGATGAGTGGGTGGCCGCGCACCTGCAGGAGTTCGAGGGCAAGCCGCTCGCCAACGTCGCGAGCGCCGCGGCCGATGTCGCCTCGGCGATCGAAACCCCCGACAAAGCCGCGGCGGAAACCGCCTTCAAGGATACGTTGGATCGACTCGCCAAGAATTTGACCGGCAAGATCGCGAGTGCGCAAGTGTCTGCCCGCCTCACCGAATCGCCCGCCGTTTTGGTCGCCGGCGAATTCGGTATGAGTTTGCGCATGGGGCGCATCTTGAAGCAGGCCGGGCAGAGCAATCCTTTTGCGACGCTGCCGATTCTCGAAGTGAATGCGAAACACCCTCTCATCGAGCGTCTCAGGGAGACGGCCGATGATGCGTCGTTCGCGGATCTCGCCCATGTGCTGTACGACCAGGCGATGCTGGCCGAGGGCGGCGAGTTGGACGATCCTGCCGTTTTTGTGCGGCGCGTAAACCGGCTCATCGTGGAAGGGTTGTCCGCGCAGCCGAAAATCATCTTGAGCTGATGCGGGCGCAGTGGGCTGCCAACGACGGGGATGTAGCGGCCG
>DATHFW010000123.1:0-4628 GCA_035317945.1 Steroidobacteraceae bacterium
GTTATGCACGGCCCATTCGATCGCATCGGCGACGACGTCGGTGGAACCTGCGCAACCGAACACACGCACCATATAGAGGTCGGCGAGCGGCGCGACGCCGGGACCGATCCCGAAACCAGCCGCATAGGCGGCCTGGTTGTAGGGACCGTGATAGGTCGCGCCGTCATTGGTGACGCCGAACCCGGCCGCCGTGCCGGACACATGGCTGCCGTGGCCATTGCAGTCGAGAGGATTCGGATCCGGCACGGGTACGCTGCCGGCCACGTCGGCGTTGTAGTCGTCACCGACCAGGTCGGTGCCGCCTTTCACCTTCGGAGCATGGGGACCAAACATCGTCGGATCCGCTGGAGCGGCGCTGGTCGCGGCAGCAGCAGTGAATGCCGCAACGGTCCCAGGACCACCAAAGTTCGCGTGGGTGTAATCGATGCCGGTATCGATGATGGCGATCTTCACGTGCTCGCCGCGAAATCCGGGTACTCCCTGCCACACCGCGGGCGCGCCGATGAACGGCACGCTCACGACATTATTGATGTTGTACTTCGGTACGCCGACGACTTGCACGACGCCCGGCAAGTTCGACAATCCCGCAACCTCGCCGCGCGCGATCTCCACTTTCATAGCGTTCATGGAGTCATGATAGTGCGCGAGCACTTTGCCGCCGCGTGCGACGATGCTCGGTTCAATTGCGGCGTGTTGCCGCGAGACCTGCGTTTGAATCGCATCATGATCCTGCCGACTGATCTGATGTCCGGGAACTCGCGCGCGTACTTCCGCGGTTGACTCGGTGCTCATGGTGACAACCACTTTGACTTGCTCTTTGTCGAGCAGCGACAGCGGCTTGCGAGCTGTCGTCAGCGGCCCAGTTCGGCTCGCCGCTTTGAAGCGGCTAGCACCGGTTTGTTGCGCATCGGCGGCCGGTGGTATCGCGATGAAAGTAATCAGCGCTGTGAGCGCGGCGATTTGCCAATATCGTGCCCTACGTGCTGTCGTCGCTGCGACGACCCGTCCTTTGGATCTTTGCATGTCGGTTCCCCCAGAAGATTTTTTATTTAAGAGCAATGCCCGCTGATGACCAGTGAAATGCGTCTGCACGTCGCTGGCTTATCACCGTAGAGTACTGCCGCATCAACCGCAGGACCACCTTATTTTAGCTTTGGCGCGTCACACTCTGTTGGACATAACGCGAGTTCGGCCGCGCTTGAGATACCTCCCCTCATATATGAGGGTGAGCCTCTTTTTTATTACGACACCCAGGTCAACTTTTCCGACGACAACTCCGCCTCGCCGTCCCAACGATAGGCCACCAGCGGACCGTCGCGTGCGACGCTGTAGTCAAGACAGGCGAACCGCGGCGAAATTACCTGGGGCGTTCCGGTAAACCAGTAATGGCCGAAGAGCACCGGAGGTCCGCTGTAGGGATGTCCGACCCATTCCGCCGGCATCGGCGCATCGGGAATCTTCTCCATATCGTCGGGCGGTCCGATCGCCGCCTTGCGGTAGGTGGACAAATCCTCTTGCCACCATCGAACGCGCACTTCGTGGCGCACCTTGCCTTCCTTGTCCTGAAATGAGACTCCAGCGGGAAGATCCACCTCACGTCCCTTGCAGACGATCTCGATCGCCTCATAGATGGCGTGACCCTTGCGGCTTCCCAGCAAGACCATCTCATCGGTGAGCTTGGAACCGGATCCCATGGCCTCCTGCAGCAAGTCGATCGACGGTTGATCCCAGCAGGCATGCACGATCCGCAAACCCGGAAGATCCAACCACAACGGCATCGTTCTGAACCAATCGGTGATCTCCCTCTGCCGATGAGTTCCCTCCACGACGTCCAAGAACGCCTGATGCTGCTCCCGATTCCCGGGCTTGCAATGGTCCCGTAAGAATTTCCCCGGGTGCTCCGGATCCGGCGTGACCCACGCGATTGCATTGAATTCGTGATTGCCCATGACGCAACGCGCAGAACCCAAATCGGCCATGCCGCGCACCAATTCAATCGTTGCCAATTGCTTGGGACCGCGATCGATCAGATCCCCGACAAAGACCGCCGTTCGATCCGAGTGGCGCCAGACGCCTTGCGTGTCGCGGTATCCCAAATGCTGAAGCAGTTCGACCAGCTTGTCGTATTGACCGTGTACATCGCCGATGACGTCAAGCTTCATCCAAAAGTATCCATCGAGCGGTCGTCGGGGAATCTATCAAACCAAAGGATACCCTAAAGCTTCCGGCCCGCTCGGCCGATTGCGGCGACTCAGGACGCGCAGCTGATCGCGGGCGCGAGTGTCATCAGCACCTCGGACAAATGCTGGGCACATTGCTGGATGTCTTAGCCTGATTCATTTTGATGGGCCATCCCCTCGACAACGACAGCGAGGTAGGGATGCACGGTTTTGCGCGGAATCGAGCAGCTGGAATTGTCGTGCCACACCGTGATGGCAGCGGCCAGGCCGGTTAAGCCCAAGACCAGCGAGGACACCATCATGGCGGTCAGTACAGGTTTTCGGCGCAAGATATATAAGGTTGCGCGAAAGTGCCCATCGGTGTTGATCATCATAGCGAGTTTCCCCCACGCTAAATGAATACAACACCGCAGGACTCGAAAAGTTCACTGCTTGGTCGCGACGAACCTCCCGTCCAGGCATCCGTGGACACGAGATTCCGCAGCGCCGCAACTGCGGCAGCTGCGTAGGCACGCCGGCGAGGCAGCTGGGACGATCGCCTCTACTAGAATCGGACCGAGAGACCCGCGAGCGCTTCACCGTAAAATAAGCCGCTGCTCTTGATCGCGACCCGACAGCCGGTAGCGCCGCCGCAGAACAGGGCACTGTTGTTGTTCAGCAGGATGCCGTAGCCGCGGGCCTCGAATCGGAATGCAACATGAGCGCCAATCGGCACCATCCAGCCCAAGCCAAGATTGCCCGAGAAGAAGGTCGACGAATCAAGCCCGCTGCCCTTTGGCGTCGCAGTCGTTGCGCCGATGCCTCCCATGACATACGGGCCGCGGCCCACTTCTTCGATGAATGCCGTGCCGCCTAAATGGTAGTTGTGAAGAGTGAGCCCCGCGTTGCCCGTCTGCGAAGAGAATGCGCCGGACGTGAGCGCCGTGTCTTGCTGGCTGTAGAAAAGCTCGAGCTGCCTGCTGCGGTCCAACCCGATGTCCACTGCCAGGCCAAAGCTTGAACCGTTTTTAAAATCAATGGTCGAGTTGCTGGCAGAATCCGTCACGCTGCCGCCGAACCGGCCTCCACCATAGAGGGTGATGGATTGAGCGCGCGCGTGTTGCAGCGGAGCACCCGCCAGCACCAGGAGCAGCGCCATTGACCAAAACATCCTCAGATGAACGTCAAATCCTGAGACTGCGTCCATGATCTACCCTCAGTGAACCGACTGCATACAACATAATCATCGCTTCGTGCTGCGAGTCCAAATTACCACGGTTAGTCGAGGCAACAGGATCGAGATTGGTCTACTATTTATCCTCACAACGTCGCTGCGCCAGGGAATATTTGGAGACGGGAACTGATGTCCAAGAAAACTCATGACGACCGATCCCAGCAATCGGCCTCCAATGCCGTCGAGCCCGCCCCGCCGCTTCTCAGCGAGAAGCTCATCGCCCAACTCCAGGGGGCTGTTGATGCCGCGCAGCGCAAACGCATGACTCATCCCGGCGACCAAGGCAAGAGTCGATCGGCCGGACAAGATTTCTGAATTTGGCTGCGACGCGACTCGTTGTCGTCGGAATACTTGCTGTGAAGCTGGACGGGTCGTGCTCAAAAGGCGCATGGTGATGCTTGAAGCCCTCTGGCCCGCATTGATATGGAATCCCGACCCGCATTTATCTTTGATCTTGACGGTACGCTCGTCGACAGTGTCTATCAGCATGTCCTGGCGTGGCAGGAGGCGCTCGACTCGGAGGGGATCGCGCTGTCGGTTTGGCGCATTCATCGCAAGATAGGCATGAGCGGCGGCTTGTTCACGAATCAGCTGCTGCGCGAGACGAGGATCGAGATCAGCGAAGAGAGCAAGGCTCGCTTGCGGCATGCGCACGCGGCCGCGTATCGACGCCTGACATCGAAGGTGCGCCCGCTTCCGGGTGCACGCGAACTGTTGGCGACGTTGAGCCTCGCCGGTATTCCATGGGCGATAGCTACCAGCGGCCGCATGGAAACCGCGGCACCGAATTTGGACCTGCTCGGCGTAGACCCGACCGTCTCGGTCGTCATTACCCGCGACGACGTCAAATATGCCAAACCGGATCCCGACTTATTCGTCGCCGCCGCCATTCGGCTCGGCAGCCCGATCAGCAGCGCCGTGGTCGTCGGCGACAGCATCTGGGATGTGCTTGCGGCTCGGCGTTGCCAAGCACTGGGAGTCGGGCTGCTATCAGGCGGCTACGGAGCGGATGAACTCGAGCGCGCGGGTGCCTATCGCGTCTACGACGACCCGGCCGATTTGCTCAGTCACCTCGATGAGGTCGGTGGCCGGCGCTAACAACCGCTGGTTTGAATGCTGAACGACCACTGAAGAGCGTTGCTCTCATGCGTAAACACTCGGACGGACGCACCGCCGTTTACGCGAGCAGCTCGCATCTGGCTCCCGTGACGCAGTTGGCGCTTCCGCACAGGTGA
>DATHFW010000124.1:0-18348 GCA_035317945.1 Steroidobacteraceae bacterium
ATTACGAACAGAAAGGTGGCCGAGGTCGCAGTCGCTATCACGCCGCCGATCCGGGAAAAGCTCTGAAAGCGCGCCAGCGCACCCACGGTGAATGCAATCAGGCCCGCGGCGATTAATACGATCGTCGAGTGTCCAAGGGCAAAAAAGAACCCGGCCGTCATGGGCCGCTTTCCGTCCTGAATCAGTTTTCTGGTCACGTTGTCGATCGCAGCGATGTGATCCGCATCCACCGCGTGCCGCAATCCCAGGCTATAGGCCAGCAGCGCGGTGCCCAGTTTTACCGAATCACCCGAAAACAGCGCAAAGGCGCAAATCCACACCGCCACGTTCACACCGATTAATAGCGTGTACAGCGCGAAGAGGCGCGCTTTAAAGGTTGTCACGCCTGCCGGCTTACGCATGCATCAAAGCCCTGTCTCAATACGCGTTGATCGAGGTCTCTGCCGATGAATACGAGCTGCGATTGTCTCGGCCGGTTGCCCCACGGCCCGAGCGAGGTGGTATCGACAACCATGTGCACACCCTGAATGACGATGCGTTCATTTGCGCCGTTAAAATTCATGAATCCCTTCATACGGTACAGCTGCGTGCCCTGTGTTTGCAGGGTGTGCGTCAGCCATGCCTGAAATCGATCGGCATCGATCGGCTGATCGGTTTCGATGCTGAAAGAGACAACGCGTGAATCGTGCGAATGACCGGGATCGAAATTCTTTTGCACACTCGGACCCAGTTCAACCGCGTGAATATCCGACAACGTCATTGCAAATTCTTCCGGCAGGTGTTGCGTAAAGAGCCAGTACAACCCTGGCGCTCTGATGCGAACCACGAACTTTGCCTCACTTTCCCCCGCTGTCAGGTCGAGAAGGCGCGCGCCCAGCGCCGGTTCAAGCACCGCGCCCGGAGAATCCGCTGCAACATCGGCGGAAAAGAGCGCGAAAACCCGTTCGGCGGCTTTCGCGGGGTCCCGGTTGTCGGACGCCAGCGCCTCGCATACAGCGATCTTCATGGCCGGATCCGGGCCCTGACAAAGGGTCAATGTATAGTCCCCCGCGTCGAGTTCGTAGACTCCTGCCCACTCAAATGGATATTCCGGGTCCAGAAAGGTCGGCTTGTACTCGAGTGCCCGCGCCAGGTCGAATCCTCCAATCCCCAACACCGTATCCATGGGGACGGACGCCCGCTGCGCTGGATGGGCGCGCACAATTCGTGCCAGTGGGTTTATGGTCCGCACTCGGCGTTCCAGGACGTCAAGCTCGGCGCCGCTGACCAGATCGGTCTTGTTCAAGACGATGACATCTGCGAACGCGACCTGTGTACGGGTTTCCTCGCTGTTTTGGTACTGCTGATCGAAATGATGCGCATCGACCATAGTGACGATGCCATCCAATGCAAATTCTGCGCGCATTCCGTCGTCGACAAAAAAGGTCTGCGCCACAGGGCCGGGATTGGCCAGGCCAGTCGTCTCCAAGACGATGCGATCGAACTTGTCGCGGCGAGTGATCAGATCGCCAAGTATGCGGATCAGGTCGCCGCGCACGGTGCAACAAATGCATCCGTTATTCATCTCGAAAATCTCTTCCTCAGAGTTGATGACGAGCTCCTGATCAACGCCAATCTCGCCAAATTCATTTTCGATGACGGCGATGCGCTGTCCGTGGCTCTCGGTGAGGATGCGATTCAAAAGCGTGGTTTTGCCCGAGCCCAAAAAGCCGGTCAGCACGGTCACAGGTATTCGGCTCGTTTCACTCACGCCTCATCTCCCCAAAGTCCGCGATTGGCGCGAACGCACGTGGAATCGATGCGAGCAGAGCGCGAAGGGATAAAAAGAAAGGGGAATCGCCAGGAGCACACAGAGGGTCGCAGGGCTTTTATGCCGACTGCACCGACCGAAACCCAAAGCAACGCACCGATCGCCCACCGCGATGATCGCTTCTCGTCAGAGTCAGGCCGGTCTCCGGGCTCACGAGCGCATAAGTCATGCCGGCGAATCGCCTTCCCGCGTCTGTGACGCAGTGGCTTTTCGATTCGCCGTTTCTCTCGTTTACCGTTGCGGGGGCAGCGCCGGGTTTGGTTTTAGTAAGCAACTAAAACGCGCACCGGCTTCCCGTTTCACTCGCCGTCGTTTTTGGTTTAACCAAAAACACCGGCAAAGCACCTGACAACTTCCGAGAATGCTAACTGGCGTAAAAGCTATTGGCAAGCTGCGATTCCATAAGCCGCCCTGCTACGCGTCGTAAGAAAACTCTACATTGAGTATTTGCTAGATTAGACGCTGGCAGTCCGACAGTGTGTTCGTCTTTATGAAAGCCTTGTCCATCCTTGGGTCTGGTTCCGGCGCCGGGAAGAGTTGGATTACGACCGCTCTTGGCGCGTGGCTGCATGGCCAAGGCGTTCGCGTGGCACCATTCAAAGCGCAGAACATGTCGAACAACGCGTGGGTCACGCTCGATGGCGGTGAAATCGGGCGAGCACAGGCAGTTCAGGCGGAGGCTTGTGGCCTGACACCTGTTGTTGAAATGAATCCCATCTTGCTCAAGCCGAGCGGGACTCAAGGGTCGCAGGTCATCGTGCTGGGCCAGGCACAGGGGCACTGCCCTGCGGCTGAGTATTACCGTCAGTTCGATCGCCTCTGGCGCGTGGTGACCGGCGTGCTGGATGGATGGCGGACAAAATGCGACGTGCTGCTGCTCGAAGGAGCGGGAAGCCCGGTTGAGCTCAATCTACTCAGCCGCGATTTGGTCAATCTGCGGCCGTGTCACTACCTCGATGGCCGTTGGGTATTTGTCGGAGACATCGATCGGGGCGGAATTTACGCTCAGCTGGTAGGCGCCTGGAGTCTCTTTTCATCGGCCGATCGCGTGCGGGGCATCGGCGCCATTGTGAATAGGTTTCGCGGAGATTTGTCCCTGTTCGCAAATCCGCAGCAGTGGCTCGAGCCGCATGCGCCCGGCTTCACCGTGCTGGGAACCCTGCCCTTTGCACGGGACCTGCAGCCAGAAGAGGAAGACGGCCTCGCGAAGCATGACGCAATTCGCGGCAGCGGCGCGTTAATGGCGTGGGTGCGTTTTCCGCACGTGTCGAATCTCACCGACTGCCAACCCTGGTGGACCGATGTCGGGGTCAAGGTGCAATGGACTTCCGTTCCGCGTGAACTTGATGAGGCTCGGGTAGTAGTGCTCCCGGGCTCTAAGAATACGATTGCCGATTTGCGCTGGATGCACGAGAGCGGCATGGCGGCTGCCGTCATCGCGGCTTCGCGGCGCGGCGCGCTCATTATTGGTGTCTGCGGCGGCTTCCAGATGCTGGGAACATCGCTGGTCGATGAGACCGGAGAGGCAGGAGATGCGGGTGGCGAACGCGGTCTGGGGCTTCTTCCGGCAGAGACGCAGTTCAGCGCAAAAAAGATCGTGCGCCAGGTCACGGCGCATTGCGGCGAGCAACACTGGACCGCCTATGAAATACACATGGGGCGAACCAAATCGACAGTCGCCGTGGAACCGTTGCAAACGGTCGAGGATGAGGAAGGCTTTCGGCCCGAAGGAATGCGGTCCGGTCGATCGTGGGGCACGTATTTGCACGGCTGGTTCGAATCCCCGCGCGTGCGAGAGATGATCGCGGAGGCAGCCGGTTTCGAGGGCTATCACGCGCATCCGCAACCATGGTCCGAACAACGGCGCGCCGTGTATCGGGCCATGGGCGAACACCTGGCAAAACACGTCGATCTCGAGCCGGTGAAGCGATATCTATGCCTCTAGGTGCAGAGAGCGCGTCCCGCAAAACTGATGTGCGCGGACTACGCATCATCATTTCGGGAGGCCCAGGAACGGGTAAGAGCACCCTGCTGGCGGCACTCGCGTCGCAAGGAGAGGTTTGCTGTGAGGAGGTCTCGCGTCAAGTGATTCGCGAGCAAAAAGCCCAAGACGGCCGCCTGTTACCCTGGTTTAATCTTGAACCCTTCGCGCAGGAATGTCTCAGACGCATGAAAATGCAATTGGCCGAGAGCAAGAGTCATGCTCGCGTTTTTTTCGATCGAGGCTTCCCCGATGTGACAGGTTATATGCGGCACGGCGGACTTACTCCCCCCGATGAATTGCGCATCGCGTCTCGGGCGTACAGTCCGCTGGTTTTCTTTGCGCCTCCATGGCGGGAGATTTTCGTCAACGATACCGAGAGACCGCAGACCTACGACGTATCGCTCGCGCTGAGCGAGCAAATTCGACGTGCGTACGTTGAGTTTGGTTTTCGCGTGATCGACCTTGAAAGAACTTCAATCGGTAACCGGGTGCGGCAGGTACTCGAACAAATTCACGTTCTGACGAAGGCGGAATGTACTTGGGCAGCCTGACGCTCATCACGGGCCCGGTACGCAGCGGCAAGAGTCAACTGGCCGTCGAGCGCGCCCGCGAGTGGGGTGATAGCGCGGTCTTCGTCGCCACCTACCATATCGACCTGCGGGATGCGGAAATGACCGAACGCGTTCGGCGTCACCGCACCGCGCGACCACCGTGGCGCACGCTCGAAGCGCCCGCCGACGTGGCGGCCAGTCTGACGGCACTGACACCCGCACCGAGCGGGGTCATCATCGATTGCCTCACGCTGTGGACCAGCGCGCGCTTCGCCGATACCGATGAGCAGTTGAAGGCCATGTGGACTCATCAGCTTGCGGCATTAGCCGCCGCGCCCTGGCCCGTGATCATTGTCAGCAACGAACTGGGCTGGAGTCTGGTGCCGGCGGAAGCCGCCGCGCGTCGCTTCAGAGATCTGGCCGGCACCCTGGCACAACTTACGGCTGCGGCGGCGGAACAAGTCTGGCTCGTCGTCGCCGGCTGCCCGTTGCGGCTGAAATAGCCAGGCCCGCGGGTGTCGGCGGCATTGCGACATTACGTGTGCTTGACGGCGGCGAGTTTCTCGACGAAGCGGTCGGCAATTTCGCCGCGTTGCCCAAAATGAATGTGCACGTAGCTCGCCAGCAGGTTGCCGCGAGCGTACCCGGCGGCATCTGCAGGTGCTTCGGTCCGCGATCCTCGAAGCTGCCAAGCGTAATCTGCGGCGATCGGCGAATCAGTTTCCCAAGTGCTGTAGCGAAACTCATGTCCGCGCAACACTTCCCCGGTTTCACTCAATAAATTGGCGCATGCGGCTGTCGCGTGTCGGTACCCCAGCGCCGCGATTTTCTCGGTCATGCGCGTGATTCCTGGGATCAGGCCCGCCATCGACCACCGCCGCCCTTCGCGATCGATCAACCCCTGCGTCAGCGCCATGAATCCGCCACACTCGGCGTAAATCGGTGCATTGCGTCGCCGAAGCGCTTTCAACGCATCCCACAGCGCCACGTTGCAGGCGAGTTTTTGCGCATGCAACTCAGGATAGCCCCCGCCTAAGTACACGCCGGCGGCCTGCAGACTGGGCACTTCGCCTCGCAGCGGGCTGAAATATTCGATATGCGCGCCCGCCTCGGCCAACAACTCCAGATTCTCGGGATAGTAGAAACAAAACGCTTCATCGCGTGCGACGGCCAGTATCGGCCGACGCGGCCCGCGTGGACGTTTTGCGGCAGTGGTCTCGGATGAACTTGGCAGGTCGTCCGCCGATCGCGCGATTTGCATGATTTGCGCTAGATCAAAACGCTGAGCGACCGCATCGGCTATCGCGTCAATGAGCAGATCTGACGCCAAATTCTCACCGCCGGGTACCAGCCCCAGATGCCGTTGCGGAATCTGCAGTGCGGGCTCGCGCGGCAACCAGCCCAATACCGGCAGGCCTGTAATACCCGTAATGGCTGCCGCACAGCCTTTGGCATGACCTTCAGACCCTGCGAAATTCAGAATGACGCCGCGAATCTCCACCGCCGGATCAAACTGCTGACATCCCAGCACGACGGCCGCCGCGCTCCGTGCGGCACCGGCAATATCGACCACCAATAAGACCGGCACACCAAGCAATTTGGCAATTTGAGCCGTGGAAGCGCGTTCATCGTGCCAATTGCTGCCGTCGAATAGGCCCATGACCCCCTCGACGACAGCCACATCAACATCACGGCACGCACGCGAAAATCCCTCGGTCAATTGCCGATCCTCCAACATCCATGCATCCAGATTCCGACACGGTCGGTGAGCCGCGCGCTCGTGGTAACTGGGATCTATGTAATCGGGACCGCATTTGAATGGCTGAACGATGAGGCCTTGACGGTGCAACGCCGCCATCAAGCCCGCGGCAACCGTGGTCTTACCCACTCCCGATGCGACGCCGGCAATGGCAATCCTCGGAATCGCGTTCGAAGAGATCACAGAAGGTCCTTAAGCGACGTCATAAGTGCCCTCTGAGCCGCAGGCGGTTGGGCACTCAACCGGATCCATTGACGCAACCCGAATGAACTGGCGTCGCGCACCCGGATCTCACTGGCACGAAGTTCGGTCGTAATCCGCGTTGCGTCATCAACCTTCGCGAGCAGGAACGTCGAAGGACTTTGCCGGACCGTCAATCCCATTTGTTCGAGCGAGCGAGCGAGGCGCCGGCGCAATCGCTGCACTTTTGGAAACACTTGCGCGAGCCACGCGCGAGCGCGAGGCTCGACGGATGCTTCCAGCAAGGCGGCAGCGTCACGACCAATGACCCAACTGGGCGCAGCATTGGCAAGGTTCACGTCCTCGCGTGGGGCGATGACATAAGCCCCGCGCACTCCCGTGAGACCAAACGCCTTGTTGGGCGAGTACAGTCGATAACCTGTCTCAGCGGCTCTCTCGATCGCGGCCGCTTCGGACGAGTCGCAAAGGGACGCATAAGCGAGGTCGATCACCACGGCTCCCGCTTTGCAGGCCTCTCCGACAAAATCGGCCGGCCAGCAATCACCGGTGGGATTGTTCGGCCAGCATAGAAAGCCCAAGCCTGGGCGTTGATCCTGTGCTCGCAGAAACGCCGCCGGCGAGCGCGTAGAGACCAATCGTCGACCGGCCAATTTTGCGCCGCGTGCATACTCAGAGAATGTCGGCCCCAATTGTTGAATGCTTCCGGTGCTGAGTCGAATCAGCCGCAGAATCAATTCGCTGGCTCCGGCGCCCACAATGATGCGCTCCGGTGTAGTACGGTGAAATGCCGCCAACGAGTTGCGCAGGTGCGTGTATTGCGGATCCGGATAACGGGTCACGTCAGCCGCACGGATGGCCGCAAGCACTGAGGGACAAGGCCCAAGGCAATTGGCATTGCTCGAGAAATCGTATCGCGGCTCGGGCATCGAATCCGAACCGCCGTGAATGGGATCAAGGCGACGCATGCGGCCAGCCCATCAGATACTGCACGCCGATCGCCAGAATACCTGCGATAACCCAGGCGCAAGTTTGTGCGCGCTTAAGCGCGACCGGCGTA
The DNA here is from genome assembly GCA_035317945.1 of Steroidobacteraceae bacterium. Classification (GTDB taxonomy): domain Bacteria; phylum Pseudomonadota; class Gammaproteobacteria; order Steroidobacterales; family Steroidobacteraceae; genus Bog-1198. Next base: position 7,363 of record DATHFW010000124.1, read on the forward strand.
TCTTGCGCGCCCACCGTGCGGCCGGCGTCGTTCAACCCATAGACTCCGGGTTTGCATAGTTTTACGTTCAGCGACAGGGCGAGGGCCGCCATGGGCCATCCCGAGTTGGGAGAAGGCGTGCGCTTGGCTTCGCTGGGCAAGCTCCGCGTCAACGCGAAGCCGCGGGGCCCCAGCCACAGCAGCCCGAACGCCGTGACGCGCGCCGGCAACCAATTCAAGACATCATCCGCGTGGGCCGCAAACTTGCCGGCCCATTCCCAACGGCCACGATAGCCCCACATGGCATCGGCAGTATTGGCGAATCGGTAGACGGCCACTCCGGCGAGCCCGAAAAACGCGAACCAAAATAGCGGCGCGATCACCGAATCGCTGAGATTCTCCGACAATGACTCCAACGCCGACTCTCGGACCTGCGCTTCATCGAGGCGCGAAGTATCCCGGCTGACAATCCGGGCCAGCCGCGCACGACCGCGTTCAACGCCCCCCGCAAGTGCATCCTCGACCGCCCGCACCTCATCAACGAGCATGCGCAACGCGAACAACGGCTTGAGCAACACTGCAGTGATGATTGAGGCGAGCCAGCCCGGTAGTTTGCCGATCTCATGCGCGGCCACACCGTATAGCAGGGCGACCGCTGCGGCTCCGGCGAGCCAATAGGCCATTCCCAGCACGAATGCCGGCACCGGCGCTCGATCCGGCAGGTTGCGCCCGACGCGCTTTAAGTAATATCCCATCCAAACGACCGGATGAATGCGCGCCGGAGGTTCGCCCCACCAGTGATCCAGTAGTAGCGCCAGCACGATACTCACAGATCTGCGAGTCGACGATCGATGCGTATTGTCAATGCCGCCGCATCAAGGTCATCGAGGCCCACGCATTCGGCGCCGATTACTTCAGCAAGAACGAGCGCGCGCCCAAGCAAGATCGGCCCTCGCTCGCAGTCGATGACCAGTCCGCCCGCGCAAGCCCTTCGCAACGTCTTGGCGGCGGCCAAGGTTTCATCCCAGGGATCTCCGCCTCCCATGTCCACGTTAGCCCGCCCATCCGTGAACAACACCAGCAACGATGGTGCGCGTGTTTGCAAGAGGTCCGTAGCATCGACTAAGGCACGAGCCAATGGCGTACGTCCTCCGGTTGCCACATCGCTCAAGGCCCGCTCGACGCTCCGGACGTCACGTGTAAATGGCAGTACCAAATCCGTGCCGTCCGAGCGGAAACTCATGAGCGCCACTTCGTCGCGCCTTTGATAACTCGACTTCAATAGCCCGAGTGCCGCACCTTTGGCAAGCTCCAGCCGACGATTCGTACCCATTGAGCCGCTGGCATCGACGAGAAACAGCACATGAGTTGAACCTGCGCCACGCTGTTCATGCCTTTTTAGATCCTCGGCGCGTAGCTCCACACCATGGGCGGTCACGCGCGCGCCGCGCGTTGCTGCGCAGACCAGCGTCTGCGCAACCGCCAGCGGCGCCGCACTTTCGAAGGGGGCCGAGTCGACAATTCGCTGCCGGCCGAACGCCTCGGCGCCTTGTCGTCCGGGTTGATCGGAGTCAATGAGATCGGTGATGAGGCGAGTCGCGCCGAGTTCCGCCGCCGCGGTCGGAGTTGTCGCCGATGGCGCATATAACGACGGCAACGGATTGGTCGGCGAAGCCGAGGCGGTAGTAGTGGGCACAAGCGTCGGCGGGGAATTCGAGCCTGATCGAGTTTGGCCGGAAGCGTTGCTCTTCGAGTGCCTCGTCTTATTGTGTCGCGTCCGATGCACGAGCGCGAATTGCGCGGCACGATGAATGTGTTCCGCGGTAACGGCCGCGGCATTCGTCCACGCGGCCAAGGCTCGCGCCGCTTTGACAACGGCGAGATCGCCACGAATGCCATCCGCCTGCTGCTCTGCCGCAAGTGAAGCAACGATGGTCAAATGCTCATCGCTGATGACGAGCGTTTTGAGTCTCTTGCGCGCGCTGATAATCCCGAACCGCAACGCCTGCTCAGCCGGCTGTGCCGCCTCGCGAGCTGCACCGGGCAAGTCGTCGAAAGATAAGCGCTGACGAATCGCTGCAATGCGAGCCTCAGGCGTCGCCGGGCCGCGAACTTGCACACACAGTCCAAACCGGTCCGCCAATTGCGGCCGAAGTTCTCCCTCTTCCGGGTTCATGGTCCCGATCAAAACGAAGCGCGCGGGCTCGCTCGCAGAAATTCCATCGCGCTCGACGGTGACCCACCCGCTCGCCGCTGCATCCAGCAACAGATCGACCAGGGCGTCAGGCAACAGATTCACTTCATCCACGTACAAGACGCCACCGTTCGCGCGCGCAAGAAGACCTGAGCGCAGCTCGCTTTTTCCATCCTGCAAGATGCGGGATATATCCAGCGAGCCGACCACCCGGTCCTCAGTGGCCCCGAGAGGCAACTCGACGAAGGGTGCCGGTCGGTCTGTGGCGAGGTCGGGTAAAAGCCCGGCAAGCCCGCGCGCCGCGGTGGACTTGGCGGTACCGCGCTCGCCCGAGATCAGCACGCCTCCGATGCTGGGATCAACCGCGGTCAGCAAGAGCGCGAGCTTCAACTCCTCCTGGCCTACGACGGCCGAGAAAGGGAAATCGAGTCTCATGCGCGACTCTCCGCCACGTCCTCTAACGCGGCCTCGTTGCCGAGCAGCACACTGCGCAGTCGGTGCAGGGTTTCCGGCTTGGGCTCCCATAACTGCCGCTGCTGCGCTTCGAGAAGGCGCTCGACGATGGCGTGCAGCGCCCATGGGTTATCACGCTGCAGAAAGCGTTGCGCCTCGCCATCGGCGAACGCCGCAGCGACACCCTCAAACATCCAGTCGGTCACGATGCCCGCGGTCGCCGAAAATCCGAACAGAGCGTCAACCGTTGCAGCCATCTCAAGGCCGCCGCGGTATCCATGGCGCTGAATGGCGCTGAGCCATTTGGGATTGATCACCCGAGAGCGGTAAACGCGCAGCGCCTCGCCCTGCAGGGTTCGAACCTTGGGTTGGGCCGGATTTGACGAGTCTCCAAAATAGGCTTGGGGAGCCTTTCCTGACAATGCCGACACTGCCGTCACCAGTCCGCCGTGAAACTCAAAGTAGTCGGTGGATTCAAACAAGTCCTGCTCAAGATTGTCTTGGTTATGCAGCACCAATTCCACGCCCGCCAAGGTGCGCCGAAAGGCATCGGCCGCTTCGACTCCGTCGCTCGATTCGGGGGAATAGGCCCATCCGCCCCAAAGTAAGACTGATTCTGCGAGGTCGGCGCGATCCCGCCAGTTGCTGTTATCCAATAGTTGCATCAGTCCCGTACCATAGGCGCCTGACTTGGAACTAAATACTCGATAGGATGCCCGGCGTCGCGCTGCGCCCTCTTCCATTCCGCGCGTTTGCAGTGCTGCGGCTTCGGCCAGCCAATGTTTGCGAATGTAGTTTTGCTCGATCGATTCATCCAGCACCACGACCTCTTGCACGGCAGCGTCGAATAGATGCATCAAACCGGGAAAAGCATCGCGAAAAAATCCGCTGACGCGCAGCGTCACATCGATCCGCGGACGCCCGAGCTCCGACAGGGGAATGACTTCAAGGCCGCACGTGCGACGCGTTTCGGGCTCCCATACCGGCCGTACACCCAGCAACGCCAGCGCCTGCGCCAGGTCATCTCCGCCCGTGCGCATGGTCGGAGTTCCCCAAATACTGAGCACGATGCTTTCCGGCCAGCGACCGTTCTCGGCTGCATGACGCGCGAGCGCCTCACGAGCCAAGGCGGAGCCAGTCGACCACGCGGCGGGCGTCGGTAAGCCTCTCGGATCCACGGTATAGAAATTACGGCCCGTGGGCAGTACATGGGCCATCCCGCGGCTTGGCGATCCGGAGGGCCCGGCGGGTACATATCGGCCATCGAGGGCTGCAAGCAAATTCCGGGTTTCATTCGTGGTCAAGGACAGATTCGGCGCGAGACTCTCGCAAACGAACTGCAACGACCGCATAAGATCGGTCAGCGCAATAGGGTCTAAATGACCTGGCGGGCCAATGCGGTGCTCGATCACCGCGTTGACGCCGGCGGGCGCAAAATCGTGCCGCTGAAGATCGCGCAGGATGGCGCGGGTCAATTCATCGAGTGCCGTACGAATTTGTCCTGCAGTCGCGAACTCCTCCACCCAGGGCCTAAGAGGTGGCGGAACCAGGCCCGACGAAACTCCGTGTGCGGCTCGCAGGACGTTTACATCGATGCCGACGGCACGTGTCACGCCATCGACCAGCGATGGCACGTTTCCATTGGGGCTTCGGACGATGGCGAAGAGGAGATCAATCAATCCCGCCCCCTGCGGCGCGGCACCGAATACATGCAATCCACCGCGAATCTGTGCCCGCCCCAAATCGCACAAATACGCGTCCAAGTCTTCCAAGAGGTGCGCGAAGCCGCGGCCCGACAGGCCCTCCAGAGCTCTAGGGACTCCGTGTGCGGTAATCCGCTCATCCCACGGGTGCTCGTGATCGCCGTGCCTTTGCAAACGAATCTGCTTCAAATCCTCCTCGAGATGCGCTGTGCGCACGAGGTCCCACACTTGGCGCCTAAGCACGGGCAGCTTGTTGGTGTCGAGCACCTCTGCGCGATAATATTCTTCCACCAACTTTGCGAGCGTCGCCAAAGGGCCATAAGTGTCCGCATGAGTCAGGGGCGGCACGAGATGATCCACGATGACGGCGTGAGTTCGGCGTTTGGCCTGTGCGCCCTCGCCCGGATTATTGACGACGAAAGGGTACACCAACGGCAGGTCACCAAGCAGCGCGTCGGGTGCGCAATCCGCGGACATCGCAAGACTTTTGCCCGGCAGCCATTCGAGCGTTCCATGGGTGCCAAAATGCACGACGGCATCCGCGCACCATCCTTCGGCGAGCCAGCGATAGAACGCTGCGTAGTGATGACACGGCGCCAAATCGGCTGCGTGATAGACCGCTTCAGGATCAACGCCGAAGCCGCGCGGAGGCTGTATGGCGATCAAGACATTACCGAACTTCAAGCCGCTGAAGAGGTAGTCGTGGTCGTCCGAATAGGGTTCACTCAAGGTCAGGAGCGGCGAGCGCCGCTCGGCCTGCTTGTTGCTGCGCCAAAATGGCGGTGGGATCGTGGGACCCTCACTCTTGGGTTCACCCCACATATCACTCAGCGCGCGCTTAAAACCGGAAGACTGTGTTTGAAACCACTGTGCGTACCGCACGCGCGACATGCGCCAACTTCTTTTGGGATCAAGCGGTTGTCTGTCATCGTAGCAACCGCGCGCTAGAAGCTGGACCATGAGATCCTCGGCCGAGCTTGGCGGCACGCCGACTTCGTAGCCGGCGTCACGCATATCGATGAGCCATTGCAGCAAGGAGGCTGGTGTATCAAGTCCGACGGCGCCGCCGATACGCTGCGCTTTGCCGCCGGCATTGCTCAATACGATCGCAATACGTTTTTCGGAGCGCGGTTTGCTTTGTAAGGCCGCGATCCGTTGGGCGAAGCCTGCAGTGCGCGTTAGACGTTCCGTATCGGGTACATATTGATGCCGCTCCTTGAACGAGATGGGTACCGAGATGATTCGACCGTCGCACTCGGGCAATGCGATATTCATCGCCGCCTCGATGGGGCTCAACCCGCGTGTCGATGCATTCCACGCCGCACGCGGCGTTCCGCAACAAATGGCTTGAATCCACGGCGAGCCAATCGCCTCAAAGGCCGTCCTGTTGCCTGATTCCGACGCTGCTTCGGAGGAGGTCAACGCGAACACCGGAAAGGCGACGGTGTTGAGGATCAGCTGGGGAAACACCGGTAATTGCCGCAGGCACAAGGGAACGCCCTGCGCGTCGCGATCACGCAGGGAACTCGTAAATATGCCGATCGCGGCAAATCCACGGCTTTCTAGAGCGCGAATGGCAGCATCCGCAAACTGAAGATTTCCGCTCAAGACATGGGCGCGATAAAAAATGAACGCGGCGCTCGGCTGAGCCGGTGAACAATGAGCAGCCCACTCCGCCACGTTCGTCACCAGGAGGTCCGGATGATACAAGCCGTGCGCCGGCATCGGGCGCGGCGGATCGAACGTGATGGACTCCCCCAGGTGCTGACCTGCCACATAGCGCAACGCATGAGACACGTTGGCGACGCCACCGGCCATAAAGTAGGCCGTGAGATTCGCGGCGAACTCGGGCGTGATGTCGGCGGTGCGCGGCAACAGTTCCGCTGCGCCGCCGATGCCGCTGATAACGACCAAGCCCCACCCCTCGCGATGCGCGAGCGCGATGAGCTCCATGAGGCCCGGCACTGAGTCGACGGTGCCGTGAATGCGCACGATCGCCACTAGCTTGCGCGCGCGTTTATCCCCAAACAGCGCCAATAGGACTTCCGCGGTCGGGACGTTCAACAAGGAATGCCCAACAACGCTGGGGAACGACTCCGGTAGTTCGGCTCGTGCCCGCTCGAGCGCCAGCAAATCTGTCTCCGCATGCGACAGCAGCACAATGCCTTGTGCAATGCGGATCGGTGCCGAAGATTCTCGTGTGGGCACAGTGCGCCTTAGCGCAGCGAGGGCGGCCGGCGGCTCACAAAATCCATTCGCCTCGAGCACCGCCGCGGCAAAATGGATGACGAGACCGCGAGTATCGCGGTCGTCAATCGGCGCAAACCACCACAGCGTTTCGCCGTATCCCACGCCCACCGCGCAACGACTCTGCTCTGCGTCCTTGCGATCCACGCGCTGCAATGCGATCCGCGGCGCGAAAGGATTGTTTCGAAGCGCTTGCTGCCAATCGTTCCAGCCGGTCTCGTCAAGTCCGAAGGTAGCGATCAACAGGCGAATGCGTGAGGGCTTCGACTGAATCGGTTTGCCCGACATCGGGGGCATCGTCAAAACTCGATACCCGCCTGGGCGCGGATGCGTTGATCTTTCAGCGGATGTTTGATCAGGCTCATTTCCGTGACCAAATCGGCACGCTCGATCAGCGCGTCAGGCGCATTTCGCCCCGTGAGTACCACGTGAGTTTTTGGCGGCCTGCGGTCAATGCCCTCCAACACCTGTTCAATCGACAAATAATCCTTCTTTAGGGCGATATTGACTTCATCGAGCAGAACCAAATGACACTCCGGGTCTGCAAGATAGCGCAGCGCCACGTCCCAGCCCGCCTGCGCCATGAGTTTATCGCGGACTTTGTCCTGTGTTTCCCACGTGAAGCCCTCGCCGGTCGCATGAAATTGAAGTTGCTCTCCCCACGGTTCGAAGGCTCGCTTCTCAGCCGGCTCCCACGCGCCTTTGATGAATTGGACGATCGCGACGCGATACCCATGCCCCAGGCTTCGCAACACCATACCGAGGGCAGCCGTGGTTTTTCCCTTTCCCGCCCCTGTATGAACGATGACCAGGCCCCGATCCGCGATGGTTTCGGCCATGCGCCGGTCTTGAATGGTCTTGCGACGCTTGATGCGCTCAGCGTACGCTTCGGTGTCCGACCTTTCCGTCATGCCTGCTCCCTTAGCGCGTTAGCGCATCAACATCGGGTTAGGCCATAAGGTGAGATGTGCTGCGATCGCTGGCACGGGAGCGGCGCCGGTAGATCAGCACATAGCTCACTTCGCCCACCGCGAAGGTATCCGCTACTTAAATGTCAGGCCGGTCTCCGGACTCGCGAATGCCTCTGGCTGACGAAGCCGTCTTCCCACACCCCTGGCGCAGTGACATTGAGGTTTCGTCTTTGATTCGCTTACCGTTGCGGGGGCAGTTCCGGGATCGATGCCACAGAGGCGTCTCACCGGATTCCCATTTCACTCGCCAACCCGTCGGTTGGTGTCGAGCACCTGACAACGTCTCGGAGGGTAATGCATAGGCACGGAAACGACAACAAGGGCGCGGCGGCGCATAAGAATTATCCGTCTGTCCCATGAGCAGTTATGGGCTTTTTGTCGCCGTCGTTGACAACGTGAAGGGTCAACGCTCTACTACGCGCCGTAGATGGCCTCTCTCGAACGAGAGAGCGATGAGGGAATGTGGTACGCATCGAGCGCCTTTGGGCCTCGATACAATCCCACGGCTGCCCCCGCAACTGTAAGCGGCGAGCACTTGCCTGACGCCACTGATGTCTGTCCGCAAGCGACAGGTCGGGAAGGCGGCAAGTTGCATTGACCCGCGAGCCAGGAGACCTGCCATCCCATGGGATTACTTACCGGGCGGGGTGCCTCGGTGAGGGTCGAGGTACTCTCGACTGGGCTGGATTTGGCAATCGCCAATTTTCGCCGCTTCTGCACCCCAGAGTTGAAGGTCATCAGGAGCGACGTGAATGAGCGACATTGGGCCGGCCGCAGGTGCCACTGTGCTGGTATGTATTACTTGCCGGGCACTCACGGATTCGCTCGACGCGCCGCGCGCCGGCGCAACTCTGGCCGAGGCAACGGCGCTCGCCGCAGCCAACGCCGCTGAAGTTTCTGTCCAGCGCGTCCGGTGCCTCGGCAATTGCAATCGTGGATTGAGTGCTGCGATTCGGTGCAAGAATACCTGGACTTACGTGTTTGGCGGTCTTGACCCGGCGTGCGATGGTCCTAATTTGATCGCGGGCGCACTGCTGCTGTCGCAATCGTCCGACGGCCTCTTGCCATGGCGCGAGCGCCCAGAGCCGCTGAAACGCGGTCTCATCGCACGGGTGCCACCGTTGCAATTTCGGGAAGAAGCGCCGTGAACCCGGTGCGGCGCGGCGCATGTCCCGGCATCGCAGCACCGATGCGCACAGGCGATGGCCTGCTCGCGCGTTTGGTGCCCGAGGCGCCCATTTTACTCGAAGATTTTGCCGCGCTTTGCCGGGCGAGCCAAGCATACGGCAATGGAATCATGGAGGTGACGCAGCGCGGCAGTCTGCAAGTGCGTGGGTTGTCTGAACGAGGCGCGATCGACTTTGCCCATGCAGTCACCATGCTCGGACTGGGCAGCGATGGCGGTCCCGCGGTTCTCACCTCGCCCCTCATGGGCTTGGAGCCGCAAGCGCATGATCTGCGCGATTCGGTGGCTCGTCTGCACACGGAAGTAGCGGCTCACCCCGCCCTGCTTGCACTCGGTCCTAAATTCTCGGTTTTGGTGGATGGCGGTGGCACCTTGCATCTCGATTGTATTTCCGCAGATCTGCGGGTGCGGGCTGAGAGCGCGACTGAAGTTCACCTCAGCATCGCGGGCACGGCCGTCACCGCAAGTCCTCTCGGATCGGTGCCGTCGCATGAGATCGAGCGAGCAATCGTTGCGATCCTGGCGTGTATCGCAAAGCGTGGCGAGGGCGGTCGGGCGCGGGATTTCCTCACCAGCGAGGGCGTGGCGACACTGCGGGCGGCGATGCCCGTGCCGGTGAGCGAGGCGCCGGCATCCAAATCCAGGCCCTCAATCGACAGCGTCGGAGTACACCACCTCAGCAACGGTCGGGTGGCGCTCGGCATCGCACTTGCATTTGGCTACGTGCAAGGCGACAGGTTAGTTCGCTTGACGAAAGCCGCCATTCGCGCGGGCGCCGCCTCCGTTCGCCCCGCTCCCGGGCGAACCCTGCTGATTCTTGATTTACCCTCGGCTGCGGCTGCTGAAATCGCCACCCTCGCAACGCAAGAAGGCTTCATCACGCAACCGACTGACGCCCGACGGCACGTCGTCGCCTGCGCCGGCGCACCGGCTTGCGCGTCCGCATTGCTCGATACGCGCCGGCTGGCGCCGCAGATCGCTCGTGCGGCTGCATCTTTGTTGGACGGCTCATTCACCGTTCACCTCTCGGGATGCGCCAAGGGGTGCGCGCACCCGGGACCTGCCGCATTGACCTTCGTCGGCCCCGATCACCTAATTGTTGATGGTCGCCCCGGCGACGCGCCTCACGCAACGATTTCGCCCACGGCAATGATGTCAGGATTGGTTCAGTTAGGCGCGCGGCACGGACAGTCACGACTCGGATCCCAACAGCTGATCGAACTATTCCGTGGGATGCCCGCGTGAACGACTACTTGCGCAATGGTGCTGCGATTTACGAACGTTCATTCGCGATTATCCGGGCCGAGGCGAACCTGTCAGGTTTTTCCGATGCGCAGGCGGACGTTGCCGTACGCATGATTCATGCGTGCGGCATGGTCGAGATTGCACAGAGCATCGTGTTCTCCGCCGGCGCCGTCGCGTCTGCCCGGGAGGCCTTGCGCGGAGGCGCCGTCATTCTTTGCGATTCGGAGATGGTTAGTCACGGCGTCACCCGCGCGCGTCTGCCCGCAGATAATTCTGTGATTTGCTCGCTTCACGACCCTAGCGTCCTTGCCATAGCGGAAGGAAGCCACACGACTCGCTCGGCGGCTGCGCTCGAGTTGTGGAGGGAGCATTTGCAAGGCGCCATAGTTGTCATCGGCAACGCCCCCACCTCCTTGTTTCGTCTACTGGACATGCTGGATGAAGGTGCCCCACGCCCTGCGGCGATTATCGGGGTTCCAGTGGGATTTGTGGGTGCGGTAGAGTCCAAAGAGGCGCTGATCGCGGACTCGCGCGGCGTGCCATACATCTCGGTGCGCGGCCGAATCGGCGGCAGCGCGATCGCTGCGGCGGCCATTAACGCGCTCGCGCGGGCGGGTTTATGAATTCGTCAGGACGCCTCATCGGCGTAGGGGTCGGACCTGGCGATCCCGGGTTGTTGACCGTGAAGGCAATACGCGCATTGAACAGTGCGGATGTCGTCGCGCATTTTGCAAAGGCAGGCAACTTAAGCAATGCGCGCGCCATCGTTGAGCAGTATTTGCGTGCGGAACTGCAGGAATTACCGCTGCTGTATCCGATTACCACCGAACACGCGACGGATGATCTGGCGTATCGCAACGCGATTCAAAAATTCTTCGATGAAGCGGCATCCGATATCGCAACTCACTTGGAATCCGGGCGAACTGTGGCCGTCTTATCAGAGGGAGATCCGCTTTTCTTCGGCTCCTACATGCATCTTCATATCCGCTTGATGAAACATTATCGGAC
>DATHFW010000125.1:0-2679 GCA_035317945.1 Steroidobacteraceae bacterium
CGATGATCCTGGAGGGCCAGGGTTTGGCAGGTCGCTGGGGGCCAGGCGGCAGCGTCGGCTTTGAATTGGCAAGCGGCGTTGTCTCGACCACGCCGAATAGCGACCTCGACATCGTGCTGTATGCCGAAGGTTCACTGGCGCGCGACCACGCGGCGCACCTGCAGGCTGAATTGTCGAGCCTGCCGGTCCGGATCGATGTGCTGCTGGAAACGCCGAACGGCGCTGTCTCGCTCGCCGAGTACTCGACGAGCGTTGGGACGATGTTGTTGCGATCGGCCCTGGGGCCTCGGTTGGTACCCGATCCTTGGAGTGCTCACCTCGAGGCCCGCCGGGCGTGAGCGTCGCTTACTTGTTTCCGGGTCAGGGCGCGCAATCTCCCGGCTTCCTGCATCGACTGCCCGAACATCCCGCAGTGGCGCACACGTTGGAAGAGGCCTCCGGGGTACTTGGCAGCGATGTCCGGATCCTGGACACCGCGACGGCTTTGCGGTCGACCGCGAACGTGCAGCTGAGCGTACTGATCGCGGGAACCGCGGTTTCCCGCGCTCTGACGCAAGAGGGAATTCAGGCCGCTGCGGTCGCGGGGCTGTCGGTGGGCGCGTTCGGTGCCGCAGTCGCTTGCGGCGCATTGAGTTTTGTCGACGCACTTGCACTGGTAAAAACGCGTGGCGAATGCATGGCGCAGGCCCATCCTACCGGCTACGGCATGGCCGCCATTGTCGGACTCGACGAACGCCAGGTCGCCGCAGTTCTGGAGCGAGTTGGCGGAGCCGATGCGCAGATTTACATCGCCAATATCAATGCGCCAACCCAGCTCGTGATATCCGGCGCAGATCTCGCCTTGGATGCTGCCATGAAAATGGCGCGCGAGCGGGGCGCGCGCCAAGCGGAACGCATGGCGGTCAGCACTCCTTCACATAGCCCGCTGCTGCAGGCGGTCTCCGAACGTCTTGCGGCAGCGATGCGCACCATGGAATTCCATACACCCCGGTGCCCCTACGTGAGCAATCGCCGCGCGCGGGCGGTGCGCGATTCGACCGGAGTGCGCGACGATTTGATATCCAACGTCGCAAACATTGTCCGGTGGCACGATTCGGTGACAGTGCTTTATGAACTGGGTGTGCGGCTTTTTATCGAGCCGCCGCCAGGCCAGGTGTTGACCCGGCTCGCGCAGCAGGCGTTCCCGATGGCGCGGGCGATAGCCGCCGAAGGAGTGCAGATTCGCTCGATCGTGCAGGCGGTGAGTCACGCAGCGGAATCGGCGTAGCGCGACAGCCGGTCTTAGCGTCCTCCCGCGACATCCAGTATGGCGCCCGTGGTATACGAGGCGCCGTCGCCCAACAGCCAAACGATTGCCTCGGCAACCTCCTCCGGACGCCCCGCGCGGCCCATCGGAGTACTCGCGCCGAGACGTTTCGCCCGGTCCGGTTGCCCGGCGCTGGCATGAATGTCTGTCTCGATGACTCCCGGCCGAACGGCGTTGACCCGTACTCCCTGTTGCGCCAGTTCCTTGGCCAAGCCAATCGTCAACGTGTCGATGGCGCCCTTGGATCCCGCATAGTCAACATATTCGAACGGCGAACCCAATCGACTGGACGCCGAAGAGACAAGAACGACAGAACCGCCGTGGCCACCGCGATCTTTCGACAAGCGCCGAGCGCTTTCGCGCGCGCAGAGATAGGCCCCATAAACATTGACCTCGAACATGCGTTTGAGCCGGGCGCTATCCATGTCCGCGAGCGACAAGGAGGGTGCGACAATGCCGGCGTTGACCACGACGCCGTCAATCCGGCCGAGCTTCAATTGAGCCTCGTCGAACATGGAAACAACTTCGGCCTCTATGGCGACATCGCCCCGCAACGTGGTCGCGTGGCCGCCGGCGGCGCGAACCTCGCGGGCGGTCTCATCGGCAGTTGCGGAGTCCTGCACATAATTCAGGACAACACTCCAGCCTTCTCTGGCACATAGGAGCGCCGTGGCACGGCCGATGCCGCGCGTGCCGCCGGTTATGAATATTGTTTTCATGGCTACGATGATTCCTGGACCTTGGATTCAGCGATAATATTACGCCGCGCCAGATTGCGCCGCGCTAGCGTACCTGAGCGATCCCATTGTGGCCGGAGGGACAATTTGCGAATTACGCGTATCGATCATGTGCAATTAGCGATGCCGGCCGGCGGCGAAAGTCTAGCCCGCGCTTTCTACGGGGGTGCGCTGGGGATTCAAGAGGTACCCAAACCCGCCCATCTTGCCAAGCGCGGCGGCTGTTGGTTTGAGCGCGAGGATCTGAAAATTCATCTGGGCGTGGAGGCGGAATTCCGGCCGGCACGTAAGGCTCACGTGGCCTTGCTGGTTGTGGACCTGCCTGAGCTTCAGGGAAATCTCAAGGCGTCAGGATATGCCTTGAAGGAAGATGAGTTTCTCGAAGGCTACCAGCGTATCTACGTCGACGATCCGTTCGGCAATCGCATCGAGTTGCTGGAGCCGAACTAGCCTGCGCCTCAGGCCGCCCGGCGCGGGCGCCGCCTGGGGCCCTGCATGGCGTCACACTTTTGGGTGCATACGCCGCATTGCGAAAACATGCGTGAACTGCGTCGAAGTCCTGGCAATCGCTTGTATCAACAGAGGATTCGGTCGCATAGCATTTACCCTAGTGGCGCCTGAACCTGAAGCGTTGAG
>DATHFW010000126.1:0-3693 GCA_035317945.1 Steroidobacteraceae bacterium
TACTACAGCTACACGGCAGGCTACACGCCGGCATTTCCCGGCAGCGAGCACTTTGCAGGATTGGTCGTGCACCCGCAGAAGTGGCCGGCAGATCTCGCGTACGCAGACAAACGCGTGATTGTGATCGGCAGCGGCGCCACCGCCGTAACCTTGGTGCCCGCCATGGCCAAAACCGCGGCTCAAGTGACCATGCTGCAGCGCTCGCCGACCTATGTGGTTGCGCGCCCCGAGCAAGATGCGCTGGCGAATTTTTTGCGGCGTCACTTTCCTTCCAAGGTCGCGTACAACGTGGTGCGATGGCGAAACATCTTGTTCGGCATCTACTTCTTTGGGCTCTGCAAACGCAGCCCCGAGCGCGTGAAGAAATGGATCCTCGATCGCGTGAAGGGCGCTCTGGGGCCGGACTACGATGTGCTGACCCATTTCACGCCTCGCTACAATCCTTGGGATCAGCGCATGTGTCTGGTTCCCGATGGAGATTTGTTCGAGGCGATCAAGGCCGGCAAGGCGGCGATCGTCACCGATGAAATCGACACCTTCACGGAAAAAGGCATCAAGCTGCGCAGCGGCAAGGAACTCGAGGGCGACATTATCGTGACCGCGACGGGGTTGAACCTGGTGGCGCTCGGCGATATTCAAATCAGCATCGACGGCCGTCACATCGATCCGGCCAACACTCTCAACTACAAGGGCACCATGTATGGCGGGATTCCGAATCTTGCCTCGACATTCGGCTACACCAACGCGTCCTGGACGCTGAAGAGCGAGCTGACCTGCGACTATATTTGCCGGGTGCTCAATCACATGGAACGCAAGGGTTTCCAGGTTTGCGTGCCCCAAAATGATGACCCGACGGTGAAATTGGAGCCCTGGCTCAACCTCACCTCCGGCTATATTCAGCGCGTTGCGGACAAGCTGCCGAAACAGGGTTCGAAAACGCCTTGGAAGCTGCACCAGAATTACGTGAAGGACGTGATGAGCCTCAAGTTCGGCTCGTTGGACGATGGGGTCATGCGCTACCTGAACCGCACCGATCCGCTGGAGCTGAAGTCCGCGCTACCGGGTTGATTCCCTACTGCTTGCTGACTTTCCAGGTTCCCGCGATGGCTTGCCCGCCCGGCTGTCCCTTAGCGCCCAGCGACCAAGTGCCGGTGGCATTCTTCGGATCGAATGATCCTGTAATCGTCACTTCGCCCTGTGGGTCCGGCGGATAGTCATACGCGCCTGCGAGCTTATCGCCCGTCAGCGACATGGAGCTGAACTTCGCGTTGTAATCGCCCATATCGGTGCCGACGGAAACGCTTGCGCTAAGCTTGCCATCGCTGCCGCGAGCGAAAGTCAGATCGAATCGCCCGCCCGCCCCCGCTCCTTCCCAGGCACCCTTCCAGGTTCCGACATACTGATCTCCGTCGGCTGCGGTGGCGATCCCAAATTGCAGCGCGGCGCAAACGGCCGCCAGCAAAAGCAAGGCAACGGCAGCCAATTTCCGCGTGCGCATGATCAATCCCTTTTTTTAAGCGGCGAGCACGACAACTTTGAGTCGCGGCAGGATGACGCGCCGCGCATAGCTCGTCAAGAGTGGTGGCGCGCAAGCCTCGAACTCGGCGATCATGACCGCCCTCGGCGGATTCCGCCGATGCCATCAAGGGGAAATAGTGATGAAGCTGCGCAAATTGGGCCGCGACGGCCCGCAAGTATCGGCACTGGGTTTGGGCTGCATGGGGTTCTCGGAGTTCTATGCATCCAGCGCCGCCAGCGACGCGGAGGCCATCGGCGTCATTCAAAACGCGCTGTCGCTCGGCCTTACCTTCCTCGATACCGCGGACATGTATGGTCCGTACACGAACGAAATTCTCGTCGGCAAGGCGATCTCGGGAAGGCGCAATCAGGTTTTTCTGGCCACCAAGTTCGGATTTCTGCGCGATCCGGCCAATCCCAAGGCGCGTGGAATCAGCGGTAAGCCGGACTATGTGCGCGCGGCCTGCGAAGCCTCGCTGAAGCGGCTCAATGTTGAACGCATCGACCTTTACTATCAGCATCGCGTGGATCGTTCCACGCCCATCGAAGAGACCGTGGGCGCCATGGCCGAATTGGTGCGGGCCGGTAAGGTTGGCGGCATTGGTCTATCGGAGCCGAGCGTGGAGACGATCCGCAAAGCTCATCGGGTCCATCCCATCACCGCGGTGCAGACGGAATACTCCCTCTGGAGCCGCGACCCGGAGGACGGGTTGCTGCAAGTCTGCAGCGAGCTTGGGATCGGCTTCGTCCCCTACAGTCCGCTCGGCCGCGGTTTTCTCACCGGCCGATTCCGCAGCATCGATGATCTGGATGCCAAGGACTTCCGGCGCTTCTCGCCGCGCTTTCAGGGCGAGAATTTTGCCAAGAACTTGGCAACGGTCGGCAAGGTCGAGGAAATCGCAAAAGAAAAGAATTGCACGCCCGCCCAACTGGCCCTCGCCTGGTTGCTGGCACAGGGCCCGCACATCGTGCCCATCCCCGGCACCACCAGTGCAACGCGCCTCCAAGAGAACCTGGCTGCCGCCAACATCACGCTCAATGCGGGAGATCTCGCCCGCATCGCGGCGGTCGCGCCGAGCGGCGTCGCGGCCGGCGAGCGCTATGATGAGACCGGGATGCGCTTCGTGAACGGCTGAAGCGTGGGCATCGTGTATAGTTCCCCGCGTAATTTTTACACAATCACTTCGAGGTGCGCATGATTCCCCGCGTATTGTTGAGCGCCGGTTTGAGTGTTATCGCCAGCTTGGGACTTTGTGCCGCCGCATGGAGCGCAGCGCCGCTGCTGCTGCGAAATCCCTCGCTTGGCCAAGACCGAATCGCCTTTCTGTATGCCGGCGACATTTGGACCGTGGCGCGTGCGGGCGGCGAGGCCAGGCGCCTGACGTCGACCGGCACCGTGAGTACCGGCCCCTATGTGTCACCCGACAGCTCGCAAATTACGTATTCGACCCACGACCACGGGCTCACCGATGTTTACGTCATCAACGTCGATGGCGGCGTGCCGCGGCGTCTCACCTGGGAGCCGACCGGCAGCCTCGCCACGGGATGGAGCCCGGACGGCAAGGACGTCCTGTTTACCTCAGTTCACGCGAGCAAATCGGTCTATCCCAGACTATTTCGCGTGCGAGCCGACGGCGTCGGCCCGCCAGAGGTGCTGCCGCTGCCCAGTGTCGATTGGGGCAGCTTTTCGAGCGACGGCACGACGCTTGCGTACGTTCCGGTTCGCCAATGGCAGCCGGCTTGGAAGCACTATCGCGGCGGCCAGACCACGGCCGTGTGGCTGATAAATATGAAGACGCTGGATCTGGAGAAAATCCCGCGTGAGAATTCCAACGACTCGAGTCCGGTTTGGGCCGGCAGCTCGGTGTATTTCTTATCCGATCGCAATGGTTCGGTGTCGCTGTTCAGTTATGACACGAAATCCAAACAGGTTCAGCAGGTCGTTGAGAATCATGGCTATGATTTGAAGACCGTCAGCGCGGGTCCGGGCGCGCTGGTCTACGAGCAGTTCGGCTCGTTGCACTTGTATGATTTGGCGACTCATCAAGAGCACGCAGTGTCCGTGAGCATTCATGGCGATTTGCCCAGTCTGGCACCGCACCTGGCGAGTGTTCCTGAGAGCGCGGCGGAAAATATCGAAATATCGCCCACCGGTGCGCGCCTTGTCGCCGAAGC
>DATHFW010000127.1:0-3300 GCA_035317945.1 Steroidobacteraceae bacterium
GCGGTCGCGCAACAGTGTGAATTCTTCCAGGTCGTCGAGCGCGCGCGAAATGGCGACATGGCGCAGGACGCCGCGCCAGTCGATGGCATTCGTCCGCGGCGCCTCCTGCATCTTAAGGGGGTTTGCAACCATCGCGATGCCTCATAAAAGCCGTCTAAGTTGCCTGAGATTAATGCACCGCGGTCGCTGGGAATCGCCAATTACAGCCCATATTTGCGGTATTATTGGTGATTATCGCCAATACGAAGCCAATAGGTGCCTGAAACATGAAGTTTGATCGCTTTGACGCCAAAATACTTGATGCGCTGCAACGCGACGGTCGGCTGTCTGTGGTAGACCTCGCCGACTCCATCGGCTTGTCGCCCACGCCCTGCGCGCGACGCATTAAAGCACTGGAAACCGAAGGGGCCATCGAGGGTTACACCGCGGTGCTCAATCCGGCCCGCGTCGGACTGGCGGTGCTGGCCATCGTGCAAGTCAAGTTAACCGAGCACACCGACGAAACGGTGGCGAGATTCGAGCGCGAAATTCAACTCATGGATGAGGTGACGAGGTGCTTCGCCATGACTGGAAGCTACGATTTCATCCTCGAGGTCTACGGCAAGGACTTGGATGCCTTGAGCAACGTGGTGCTCAAGAAACTCATTCGCGTGCCCAACGTTCGCGACATGCAATCGAGCGTGGTGCTGGCGACCATAAAACGCACGGCGCGGATTCCGCTCGCGCACCTGCAGATCTAGGCGCTTTGGCAATCACCGCCTGTTATCATCGGCGAGTCGATTGAGCGGGGGAAGTGGATGAATAAAATTTTCTGGTTGTCCCTCATGGCCGGCATGCTCGCGGGGAATGCCGGCGCGCTGCCGCCGTCTGCGGGCTGTCCGCTTCCCGCAGAGCCGGCGGCAATTCCTGCCGCGATTGACGCGGCGATCACCGGACCTACCGAAAAAGACCGCTCGTGTATGAAGGAACTGTTCCTCCCCGAAGCGCGCTTGGTTGTCGCGAGCAGCGGAGCGGATGGCGCGCTGACCTACACGGTGCTGACACTCGACGACTGGATCGCCCGCGTCAAATCACGCGGCCATGCGATGTTGGAAGAGAAGCAAATAAAGTACGGTGTCGAAACCTTCGGCGGCATCACTCATCTGTGGAGCACGTATGCGCTGCGCAGCGACGGTAAGCAGGTCGCGCGCGGCGTCAACAGCATCCAGGCAATGAAAGTGACGGGTGGCTGGCGCGTGCTGGGAATTATGTGGCAGGCCGAGTCCGCCGCCACGCCGCTGCCGAAGGAGCTTCTGCCCTGAAGGGACGCAGCAGGAGTCGAGCATCCGGCGCGGCTTTCGCACTGATGGTGATGGCGCTCGATCTGACATCACCGGTTCGAGCCCAGGCGGTGGCCGCCGCCTCAACGGCAGTGCGCGAACAGAGCTGGCAAGTCGCGGGTCTTGGCGCTCCGGCCGACATCCTGATCGACCATTGGGGTATCGCGCATATTTTCGCCGCCAGCGTGCGCGACGCCTTTTTCCTGCAGGGCTACAACGCCGCGCGCGATCGCCTTTGGCAGATCGACCTGTGGCGCAAACGCGGCCTCGGATTGCTGTCGAAATCCTTAGGCCCTGCCTATATCGATCAAGACCGCGCCGCGCGCCTGTTCCTGTATCGCGGCGACATGGACAAGGAGTGGGGTGCATATGCCCCCAATTCGCGTACCTGGGTCGCCGCCTTTGTCGATGGCGTAAACGCCTACGTCGCTGAGGTGCGCAGCAAAAACAAGCCGTTGCCGTTCGAATTCAAGCTGACGGGCAGTCTGCCTGATACGTGGCGGCCTGAGGATGTGCTGCGCATTCGCAGCCATGCGCTGGTGTCGAACATCACACAGGAGGTCGCGCGCGCCCGCGTCGTCTGCGCAGCAGGCCTCAAGGCGGATCAGCTGCGTCGAAAGATAGAACCCGCCGGCCACAACATGGCGGTCCCTGCGGGGCTCAATCCTTGCGATGTGCCCGCCAATGTCCTGAAGGACTATTTGTTGGCCACCAAGCAGGTGGATTTCAACGCCCTTGCCGCGAGAGAACAGCGCGCGCAACTTTCGCCCGAGAAGGAATTGGCAGCGCTGATCGATGCGCAGTCCATGGAGGGTTCAAACAATTGGGTAATTGCGCCATCGCTGAGCGCAACCGGCCGTCCCATTCTTGCCAACGATCCGCATCGTCAGCTCGGCGCACCCTCGCTGCGCTACGTGGTGGGCCTGAGCGCGCCGGGGCTCGACATCATTGGTGCGGGCGAGCCTGCGCTGCCGGGCATTTCGATTGGACACAATGATGACATCGCTTTCGGCATCACGATATTCGCGATCGACCAAGAGGACCTGTATGTCTATGAGTTGAAGAAAGGCGATCCCGACAGCTATCGCTATAAATCCGGTTGGGAACGAATGAAGGTGGTTCGCGAGACGATTGAAGTGAAGGGCGGTGCTTCTCGCAATGTTGAGCTGCGCTTCACCCGTCACGGGCCGGTGATGGCAGTGGATGCGGCGAACCATCGCGCATTCGCCATGCGCACCGTGTGGAATGAGCCCGGTCTCTCGGGCTATTTCGGCTCCGCGCGCCTGCTCACGGCGAGGACTTGGGAGGACTTCAAGGCGGCCGGCAACGCCTGGGGTGCCCCGCCGCTGAATATCGTCTATGCCGACGTTAAAGGGAATATCGGTTGGGCCGCTGCCGGCCGCGCCCCGGTACGCAAAAATTGGGATGGGCTCATGCCGGTGCCGGGAGACGGCCGTTACGAATGGGCCGGATTCCAAGGCAAAGATGTCCTGCCCTCGCGGCTCAATCCGGCAGCGGGATTTTTGGCGACCGCCAACGAAATGAACTTGCCTTCAGGTTACCCCAATGAGCAGAACAGGATTGCCTTCGAATGGACCGACCGATCGCGCATCGATCGCATTAACGAGCTCCTGGGCGTCAAAGAAAAAATGAGCCTGGCCGATTCGATGGCGATTCAGACCGATGCGGTGAGCACCCAATCGCGGCGTGCGGTCGCCCTGCTTGGATCCTTGTCCTCGGCGGACGCCGAGCTCTCGCAAGCGCTCGCCTTGCTCAAGACGTGGAACCATGAGGAGAGCACGTCCAGTACGGCCGCCGTCATCTACGAGGTGTGGGCGACCAAGCACCTCGGCAGGGCGACGGTGGCGAGGGTCACGCCTGCGGCGGCGCGCAAACTCGTCGGCGATGCGCAGCTTGCGGCAGTGATCGACTATCTTGAACATCCCGATGCTGCGCTGGGCGCAGATCCCGGCGCCGCGCG
>DATHFW010000128.1:0-2482 GCA_035317945.1 Steroidobacteraceae bacterium
CCATGCCGCCCAGCCAGCTCAATAAATGACGCCACAAATTGATCGAGCGCGGCAGGAATTCGAGCCCCGAGAGAACGGTGCCTCCGGTGGTGGTCAGGCCGGACGCGGCTTCGAAGTAGGCATCCGTGAAATTGATGGGCAAGTAGTCCCACAGCGGGAAGCCGGCCACCGCAGGCAATGCAACCCAGGTCAATGCGACCAGCATCAAGCCGTCGCGGGTTTTGAGCTCCCGCTTGTAGCGGCGCGTGCCGAGCCACAGCAGGGCGCCGAGCACGAAAGTCGCCAGGGCGGACAAGACGAATGACCAAAGCGCCGGATCCAGTTCCCAAACCGCCATGACCAGCGGCGCGAACATGGTCGCCGAAAACACCATCATGACGAGGGCGAATACGTGAGCGACCGGCAGTAAAATGTCTTTCACAGAAAGGAGGCGGAGCCTTGAAACAGTTTCTCGACGGCTTCGATATGCCGGCGATCGGTGAGGAACAGGATCAAGTGGTCGTCCGGTTGGACCGTGGTGTCGTGATGCGCAATGATGACGTCCTCGCCGCGAACCACCGCGCCCAAGGTCGTGCCCTCCGGCAGTGAAATATCCTCGATGCGCCGGCCGATGACCTTCGAGCTGTCGGCATCCCCGTGCACCACCACTTCGAGCGCTTCGGCTGCGCCGCGGCGCAGCGAATGCACGCGCACGACGTCTCCGCGCCGCACGTGCGCGAGCAATGATCCGATCGTGACAGTCTGCGGCGAGATCGCGACATCGATCGAGCCGCTTTCGATGAGCTCGGCATAGGAGGGCTTGTTGATCAGCGCCATGACCTTGTGCGCGCCCAGGCGCTTGGCCAGCATGGCCGATAAAATATTCGCCTCCTCGGAATTCGTCAGCGCGGCGAAAACATCCGCGCTGTCGATGTTCTCCTCGAGCAGCAATTCCTCGTCGGCCGCGTCACCGTGCAGCACCGTGGTGCTTTTCAATTGCTCAGAGACGCGCCGCGCGCGCTTGCCGTCGCGTTCTATGAGCTTGACCTGATTCTTGCCTTCCAATTCGTTGGCAAGCCTGAGTCCGATGTTGCCGCCGCCCGCGATGACCACACGGCGCGCCGGCGCCTCTTCGCGGCGCATTTCTTTCATGACGACGCGAATATCGTCGCGCGCGGCCAAAAAGAAAACTTCGTCGCCGTCCTCGATGACGGTGGTGCCCTCGGGCTTGATGCTCTTGCCCGCGCGATAGATGGCGGCGACTCGCGCATCCGCGGACGGGATGTGTTCGCGCAGCGTGCTCAAGGCTTGTCCCCCCAACGGACCGCCCTGCAGAGCACGTATGCCCACCAGTCGCACCCGGCCGTCGGCGAAATCCAGCACCTGCAGCGCACCCGGATAGCGGATCAACCGCGCCACGTATTCCGTGACCAATTGTTCGGGGCTGATCCAGACATCCACCGCGACCGCGTTCTCGCCGAACAGCCGGTCTCTCTCGGTGTAGTCGGCTGAGCGCACGCGGGCGATCTTTTTCGGCGTGCGGTACAGCGTCCAGGCGACCTGGCAAGCCAGCATGTTGACTTCGTCGCTGTTGGTCAGCGCCACCAGAATATCGGTGCTCGCAATCCCGGCGGCTTCCAGAATGCGCGGGCTGGAGCCATTGCCGTTGACGGTGCGGATGTCGAGGCGGTCCTGCAAATCCCGCAAAACCTCCTCGTTGTGGTCGATGACGGTCACATCGTTCGCTTCCTCGCGAGAGAGGTGATACGCCGCCGTGCGGCCCACTTGTCCGGCACCTAGAATGATGATTTTCACTGCGGCGTTACTCTCCACGACCTCGAGATTGGCGTAAGACAGCATCAACCACTTGGTACCCTGCCGCTCAAAATTGACCTGAATCCGGGCGTGCGGTCCATTGCCCTCGAAATTGAGCACCACGCCGTCGCCGAACTTGGAATGCCGGACGCGGCTGCCCATGCGCATGTTCGCAGCGGGCGTCTCCTCGAGGGAGCTCGAACGCTTCACGAAAACCGGCCGGGACACCTGCAATCGCGGCCGAATCTCCTCGATGAGCTCCGGCGGCAACTCGCCGATGAAACGGGACGGCTGCCCGTAGGTGTCCACGCCGTAAAGCCGCCGCTGCTCCGCATAGGTGATGTACAAATGACGCATCGCACGAGTCGTGCCGACGTAGCACAGGCGCCGCTCTTCTTCCAAGCCGGCCAGGTCGGCGACCGAGCGTTGATGCGGAAACAAGCCGTCTTCCATGCCGGCGAGGAACACCACCGGAAACTCCAACGCTTTGGCCGAATGCAGCTTCATCATTTGCACGCAATCGTCGTACGGATCGGCCTGGCCTTCACCGGACTCGAGCACCGCATGCGCGAGAAAGGACTCGAGCGGCGACAGCTCGGTTTCAGCCTCGGTTTCCGGCGAAAATCCCCGCGCCGCGCTGACGAGTTCCAGCAAGTTCTCGATTCGGCCTTCGCCGCGCTCACCCTTT
>DATHFW010000129.1:0-4347 GCA_035317945.1 Steroidobacteraceae bacterium
ACAGCGGCAACCGCGGCGGCGGTGTCGGTGATCTCGCGCTTGAAGAGGGCGCTCGCGCGGGTAAGTCCTTGCAGCTGCGCGGCGGTGCGTCGCGATGCCGCATAGTCCGCGGCGGCCGGTTCGATCGCCATCATCGCTTCCCACAACTCCATGAAGGTCACGTCGTGAAGCGCGAGCGCGCGGCTCACGCCGGAGCTGACGCGGCGGGGTTCCGGGCGCGTGACCCGCAGGCGCTTCTCGCCGCGCTCGCGCCCCAACAATCCGTGGATCTCCAATTCGCGAATCGCTTCACGAATGGTCGAGCGGTTCACGCCGAACTGGCGGGCGAGATCGGTCTCGGACGGCAGCGCGTCGCCGGTGCGCAGTGATCTTGCGACGATACGCTGCTCGATCAAATTCGCGATTTGCCGGTAGGCCGGATGATCATCCAGCGGTACGAACAGATCGGTCATACCCCTTCCCCAAACAGTTCGCGGCCGATCAGCATGCGGCGAATTTCCGAGGTGCCCGCGCCGATTTCATAAAGTTTGGCGTCGCGCAGCAACCTTCCCGTGGGGTAGTCGTTGATGTAGCCATTCCCGCCCAGAAGTTGCAATGCATCGAGCGAGACTCGCGTGGCCGCTTCGGCGCAGAACAAGATGCACGCGGCGGCATCCTTGCGCGTGGCATCGGCACGGTCGCAGGCCGCGGCCACCATGTAAGCGTAGCTGCGGCAAGCGTTCAAAGAGGCGTACATGTCCGCGAGCTTGCCCTGCACCAGCTCAAAGGTGCCGATGGCCTGGCCGAATTGCTTGCGCTCACGCACATACGGTACGGCCACATCCAATGCGGCGGCCATGAGGCCGAGCGGTCCGCCCGAGAGCACCACGCGCTCGTAGTCCAGGCCCCGCATCAACACGTTGACGCCGGCATTTTCGCGGCCCAACAAATTCGCGGCAGGCACCGCGCAGTTGTCAAACACCAGTTCGCTGGTGCTCGAACCGCGCATCCCGAGCTTGTCGAGCTTTTGCGCCGGCGTGAAACCGGCAAAATCCTTTTCGATGATGAAGGCGCTGATGCCGCGTGAACCGGCTTCCGGCATGGTCTTGGCGTACACCACCAGCACATCGGCTTCAGGACCGTTGGTGATCCACATCTTGCGGCCATCGAGTACGTAGCTGTCGCCGTGACGAACGGCCTTTAGCTGCATCGACACGACGTCGGAGCCGGCGCCCGGCTCGGACATGGCGAGCGCCCCGACATGTTCGCCGCTGAGGAGTTTCGGCAAGTACTGCTGCTTTTGCGCATCGGTGGCGTTGAGCGCCAGCTGATTCACGCAAAGATTGGAATGCGCTCCGTAACTTAGGCCCACCGCACCCGAAGCGCGGGAGATTTCCTCCATGGCCACGACGTGCGCGAGATAGCCCAAGCCTGAGCCGCCGTCCTCCGGACTGACCGTCATGCCGAGCAGTCCCAAGTCGCCGGCTTCGCGCCACAGGTCCCGCGGAAAAACGTTGCTGCGGTCGATTTCATTGGCACGCGGGGCGATGCGCTCTTCGGCAAATCGCCGCACCTGGTCGCGGACGGTATCGATCACTTCACCGAGGCCGAAGTTGAACTCGCGATATGCAGAATTGGCCATTTTTGCCGGCCCCCATTGTCAAGTGATGTGGATCGTTGGATAATCGGACTGTCCGACAATTCTGCCACGCTTAGGGCAACAAAGCCAATGGCCAAAATAGCCTCGAAACTCGATACCCGCTCGCAAGAATTTGCCGATAACCGCGCTGCAATGCAGTCGGTGGTCGATGATCTGCGTGCCACGCTGCATCGCAACGCAGCCGGAGGCAGCATCGCCGCCCGCGAAAAACACACCAAGGCGGGAAAACTCTTGGCGCGCGAACGCATCGCCGCGCTGCTCGACCCCGGTTCGCCCTTCCTCGAGTTGTCGGCGCTTGCGGCGCAAGGGGTGTATGGCGAAGCGCTGCCGGGCGCGGGCCTGATCACGGGCATCGGCCGGGTTTCGTCGCGCGAATGCATGGTGGTTGCCAATGACCCCACGGTGAAGGGCGGCACCTACTATCCGCTGACCGTGAAGAAGCATTTACGGGCGCAGGAGATTGCCGGCGACAATGCCTTGCCGTGCATCTACTTGGTCGAAAGCGGCGGTGCGTTTCTGCCGCGACAGGATGAAGTCTTTCCCGATCGCGATCACTTCGGCCGCATTTTCTTCAATCAGGCGCGCCTCTCGGCGCAGGGCGTCGCGCAGATCGCCGTGGTACACGGCTCGTGTACGGCGGGCGGTGCGTATGTACCGGCGATGTCCGACCACGCCATCATCGTACGCAACCAAGGACGCGTGTTTCTCGGCGGGCCGCCGCTGGTTCGTGCGGC
Source organism: Steroidobacteraceae bacterium (assembly GCA_035317945.1). GTDB lineage: Bacteria > Pseudomonadota > Gammaproteobacteria > Steroidobacterales > Steroidobacteraceae > Bog-1198. Next base: position 2,374 of record DATHFW010000129.1, read on the forward strand.
CACCGGCGAGGAAATCGATGCGGAATCCTTGGGCGGTGCGGATGTTCACTGCCGCCGCTCCGGGGTGACCGATTACTACGCGGAGAACGACACGCATGCGTTGGCCTTCGCGCGGCGCGCGGTGGCGCGCTTGCGAACGCCTACCATGCGAGTGGCCCAGCCGGGTTCGCCGGTGAGCGGGCGCGAAAGCCCCTTCGATCCCACCGAGTTGTACGGCATCATCCCTCAAAATTCGCGCAAGCCCTACGACGTGCACGAACTCATCGCGCGCCTCGTCGATGGCGCGTGGTTCGATGAGTTCAAGGCCCTCTATGGCAGCACGCTGGTCTGCGGTTTCGCCGACATTCACGGCACCACGGTCGGGATATTGGCGAACAACGGCATCCTGTTCTCTGAGAGCGCACTGAAAGGCACGCATTTCATCGAGCTGTGCTGCCGCGAGGGCATCCCGTTGGTGTTCCTGCAGAACATCGCCGGTTTCATGGTGGGCCAGGCGGCCGAAGCGGGCGGCATTGCCAAGGATGGAGCGAAGCTCGTCACCGCGGTGGCCTGCGCATCCGTGCCGAAGTACACCGTCGTCATCGGCGGCAGTTTCGGCGCCGGCAATTACGCCATGTGCGGCCGTGCGTACAGTCCGCGCTTTTTGTTTCAGTGGCCCAATGCGCGCACCTCGGTCATGGGAGGCGAGCAGGCTGCGAGCGTCTTGGCGACCATCAAGCGCGAGGCGTTGGAGCGCAATGGCGAAAGCTTCAGCGATGTCGAGGAAGAGAAACTCAAGGCGCCCATTCGTGAGCAATTCGAACGCCAAGGTCATCCGTACTATGCATCGGCGCGGCTGTGGGACGACGGCGTCATCGACCCTCTCGATACCCGGCGCATTCTGGGACTGGCGCTCGCCCTGACCCGGGCGCAAGACACGGCTGCCACGCGCTTCGGCGTGTTCCGGATGTGAGTAAAGCCATGATCCGACGACTGCTCGTGGCCAACCGCGCCGAAATTGTCTGCCGCATCGTGCGTACTGCGCGGCATCTGGGAATAACGACGATCGCCGTGTATTCGGACGCCGACCGAAACGCGCAACACGTGCGCAGCGCGGATGAAGCGTATTACCTGGGTCCGTCGCCGGCCGCGTCGAGCTATCTGGATATCGGCAAGCTCATCGCCCTTGCGCGGCGCGTGGGCGCCGATGCGATTCACCCCGGGTATGGTTTTCTCTCGGAGAACGCGCGATTCGCGCAAGCCTGCCAGGACGCGGGATTGATTTTCATCGGGCCGCCCGCCTCGGCGATCGAATCCATGGGTTCGAAGAGCGCGTCGAAGGCCGCCATGGCGGCAGTGGGCGTGCCGGTGGCGCCGGGATATCACGGCGATGAGCAATCCGCACAACGTCTCATCGCGGAAGCGGCACGGGTGGGATTCCCGCTGATCATCAAAGCCAGCGCGGGCGGCGGCGGTAAAGGCATGCAAGTGGTGAACTCCGCTGCCGAGGTGCCGGCGGCGGTGGAGTCGGCGCAGCGCCTGGCACGCACGGCCTTTGGCGATGATCGCCTGCTCATGGAGCGTTACTTTCCCAAGGCGCGCCACGTGGAAGTGCAGATCTTTGCCGATTCGCATGGGCAGACCGTGAGTCTGTTCGATCGCGACTGTTCCGTGCAGCGTCGGCACCAGAAAATCATCGAAGAAGCGCCGGCTCCGGGCTTGCGCGATGAAGTCCGCACGTCGATGGCGCAGGCAGCCGTCAAATCCGCGCAGGCCGTGGGTTACATCGGCGCCGGCACGGTCGAGTTTCTGGTCGACGATGCTCAGAACTTCTACTTCATGGAAATGAACACCCGATTGCAGGTGGAACATCCGGTGACGGAGCTCATCACCGGCATCGATCTGGTTGAATGGCAGCTGCGCATTGCGCAGGGCGAGCGCTTGCCCCGCGCCCAGGCGCAGCTGTCGCAGCGCGGCTTCGCCGTCGAGGCGCGG
>DATHFW010000130.1:0-12945 GCA_035317945.1 Steroidobacteraceae bacterium
TCCGCTCCCTTGCAGAGCCAACGCGGCTCACGCGGAATACTCAGGCAGGCTCCTAACAGTGTGCCCGGAGAAGTCAGCCGGCCCGCCTAAAAAGGCGGTCGCACGTACCACGGAATTGAGGGAGCTGCTGGAGCGGTATAATTACCGCTATCACGCGCTCGATGATCCCGAAGTTCCGGACGCCGAGTACGATCGGCTCATGCTGGAGCTGCGCGCGCTCGAGACCGAGTTTCCGCAGCTGCTGGTTCCTGATTCACCGACCATGCGCGTGGGCGCCGCGCCGATTGCCGCATTCGGCGCCGTCAAGCATCGAGTCGCGATGCTGTCCTTGGACAACGCGTTCAGCGACGAAGAGGTGCGCGATTTCGACCGCCGCATTCACGAGCGGCTGTCAGTGACCGGCGCCATACGCTATTCGGCCGAGCCGAAGCTGGATGGCTTGGCCATCAGCGCGCGCTACGAAAGCGGCGCTTTTGTGCAGGGTGCGACGCGCGGCGACGGTGAAACGGGCGCGGACATCACCCAGAACTTGAGGACCATCAAGGCGCTGCCGCTGAAGCTGCGCGGCGCCGGCGTGCCGCGCGTGCTCGAAGTGCGCGGCGAGGTATTCATGCCATTCGAGGGTTTCAAGCGGTTCAATGAGGAAGCGGCAGCCCGCGGCGAAAAGAGCTTCATCAATCCGCGCAATGCCGCGGCGGGCAGCTTGCGGCAGCTCGATCCACGGATGACTGCGGCGCGTCCATTGGACCTGTTCATCTACGGGGTTGGGATCATCGAGGGCGGCGAGCTCCCGCCGCGGCATAGCGAAACGCTGAAGGAATTGCGCCGCTTGGGCTTCAAGATCTGTCCGCAGTCCACGGTTGTCGAATCGATCGAAGGCTGCTTCGAATACTACCGGGAAATGGGTGCGGCGCGTTCGAGTCTGCCGTATCAAATCGACGGCGTGGTCTACAAAGTGGACGATGTCGACCTGCAACGCAAGCTGGGCTTCATCTCGCGCGCGCCGCGCTGGGCGATCGCGCATAAGTTTCCCGCCGAGGAAGCCTTGACCGTGGTGCGCGGCATTGAGTTTCAAGTGGGCCGCACCGGCGCCTTGACGCCTGTCGCGCGCCTCGAGCCGGCATTCGTGGGCGGCGTCACGGTCAGCAATGCGACGCTGCACAACATGGACGAATTGACCCGCAAGGACGTGCGCGTGGGCGACACGGTCGTGATCCGCCGCGCGGGAGATGTCATACCGGAAGTCGCGCGGGTGCTGCTCGAGCGCAGAGGCAAGCCGGAGCCGCCGCTGATCGAGCTGCCGGGCAAATGTCCCATATGCGGCTCGCCGGTGGTGCGGGAAGCCGATCAGGCGGTCGCGCGCTGCAGCGGCGGACGGATCTGCGCGGCGCAGCGCAGGGGAGAAATCCAGCATTTCGCCTCGCGTCGCGCCATGGACATTCAAGGGCTCGGCGACAAGCTGGTGGAGCAGCTGGTCGACGGCAATTGGGTGCGCACGCCGGCGGATCTTTTCTCGCTGCAAACAGGGCAGCTTGCGGAATTGGAGCGCATGGGTGAGAAGTCCGCGCAAAAACTTCAGTGCGCGATCGAGAACGCAAAACACACCACGCTGCCGCGGTTTCTCTACGCGCTCGGCGTACGCGATGTCGGCGAGGCCACGGCATTGGCGCTTGCGCAATATTTTCCCCAGTTGGCGGAATTGCGCCGCGCTTCCGAGGAGGAAATCCAACGCGTCCCGGATGTGGGTCCGGTGGTCGCGAAGCAGGTGGCGGCCTACTTTCGCGATGCGGATAACGCCGCCGTGGTCGATCGATTGCTCGCGGCGGGGATAACGTGGCCGCCGCCGGCGCCGCTCAGCGCGAGCGCGGCGCAACGCGACAAGACCTTCGTTCTGACGGGTACGCTTCAGTCGCTGACGCGAGATGAGGCGACCGAGGCCATCGTGCAATTGGGCGGAAAAGTGAGCGGCAGCGTGTCGAAAAAAACCGATTATGTGGTGGCGGGTGCGGAGGCGGGGTCCAAACTCAAGAAGGCCGAGCAGCTCGGCGTCGCGGTGCTCGATGAAGCTGCGTTTTTGAAACTGTTGAAAACGTAGCGGATTCACCCGAATCCGCTACGTCGATGCTCAAGTCAACTTAAAGCGTTTTGTCGATCTTGGAGGTTTTCTTCAAGCCATCCACGTAGGCCTGAAGCTTCTTCTGGATCACGCCGTTGGTGACCTGCTGCTTGACCTGCTCGAACGGCGGCGGTGCTGTTTCGCGCGTGTCTTCGAGCTTGATGACGTGCCAGCCGAATTGCGTCTGCACCGGCTCTTGGGTCATTTCGCCCTTTTTCAGAGTCTTCACAGCCTCGCCGAATGGTTTGGCCATGCGCGTGAGCGTGAACCAACCCAAGTCGCCGCCATTGGCCTTGGAACCGTCGGTCGACTGGGCCTTGGCCACGTCCTCAAACTTGGCGCCGCCTTTGATCTTCTTGATGACCAGATCGGCCGCATCCTTGGATGCAACCAGGATGTGCCGCGCGTGGTACTCGGTCTTATCCATGGCCTGAATAGCCGTGTCATATTCAGCGTGCAATTCCGCGTCGGTCGGTTCTTTGTCCTTCAAATATTTCTGCGATTCCGCATCCGCCAGCACGCGGATGCGCACCACGTCGAGGCGGCTGGCGACATCCGTATCCTTGTCAACGCCGTCCTTCAAGCCCTGCATTGCCAGCAGCTGCATGTTGATCAGCTCATCCAGTACCTGGCCGCGCTGTTCGGCGGTCAGTTCAGTGGTCGGCCGGCCTTGCAGCAGGCTCTTCAAATAGATTTCGAATTCCAGGCGCGAAATCGGCGTGCCATCGATCGTGGCGACCGGCGCGGGCGCTGGGGCCGCTGCCTTGTCGGTCGCTGCCGGCGCCGCCGCCTGCTGGCCTTTTCCGCATGCCGTCATCACTAGCGCGAATGCGGTCACGGTGGCGATACGAATCCACGGTGTACTCAAGAATTGGCTCATTTGGGTCCTCTACGCAAAAAAAAAGCGACTATGGCCATTCGGCCGACGCGCCCGGGGGCGGCAGTTTAGCCTCAAACAATGCGATCTCACCAATTTTTGATGCATTTTTGGGCGCGCGCATTGATTTGCCGCGTCGCAGCAATCCCGCCCGGGAGCGTCAGTCGGGAGGCAGGGCTTCGATCGCGAGCGCGTGAATGTCGGTCTTCAAAAGATCATCGACCGCGGCGTAGACCAGTCGATGCCGAGCCACGGCGGGTATGCCGCGAAACGCCTCGGACACGATCCGTATGCGGAAATGGCTTTGACCCCCCGCGGCGCCGGCATGGCCTTCGTGGAGGTGACTTTCGTCCTCCACCGTGAGTTGGGCGGGGGCAAAACGGCTCTCCAGTCGTTCGCGCAGGCGCTGCATGCGACTGGCCGCGGGCGGCGGCGGGATTTGGGTGGTCTTGCTGCTCAGCCAGAGGACTTGCGGTATGAGAAAAATCATCGTGGCGACGCTGATGCCAAAAACTTTGAAATTCACCCAGACACTCTCTGCGAAATTGCGGGCCACATAAATATTGGCAACCGCCAGCAACGCAAACCATGCGACCCAGACGGAGTTGAGAAGCTGCCAGTTGCGCGTGGAGATTTTCAAGGGTTCAGGAAAGACGGCCTCGAGCATGCGGCGCGCCAGAGGCTGCTTGCCGATGACCATGCTGCCCAGGAACGCGATCGACGTCAGCGCCAGCAACACCGTCGGTTTCAGCTGAATAAAACGCTTATCGTGCAGCAACAGGGTTGCGGTGCCCAGAACCACCACGACCGCGGCGGTGACGATGTGCATGGTTTTGAATTTGCCCGTGCGCAGACGATTCACCAGCAACAACAGCACGCAAGCGATCATGAGTGCCGCGGTGGCCCAGTAGATGTCCAGGACCTTGAACGCGACGAAAAAAACGATGAGGGGCGACCACTCGAGGAGTTGACTCATCCAGGTATCATACGACGCGATGAGCATCTACCTGCAACTGCATCCGGTTTCCCCGCAGCTCCGCTATGTGCGCCAGGCGGTTGAAGCGCTGCGCCGCGGAGCAGTCATCGTGTACCCCACCGATTCTTGTTATGCGCTCGGCTGTCATATCGGCGATAAGGCCGCGCTCGAACGCATCCGCGAAATTCGTCAAACCGACCGGAATCATCATTTCACACTGGTGTGCCGCGATCTCGCCGACGTGGGCAAGTACGCGATGGTGGACAATTGGCAGTACCGGCTGCTGCGCGCACACACGCCCGGGCCGTACACTTTTCTGCTCAAGGCCTCGCGTGAGACGCCGCGCCGCTTGAAGCACGAACGGCGGGGCACCATCGGATTGCGGGTACCCGATCACCCGGTCACCGCCATGCTGCTGAGCGAGCTTGGAGAGCCGGTGATGAGCTCGACGCTGCTGCTGCCCGGCGAAGACTTGCCGCGCACCGACGCGAAGGATATCTACGACAGGCTGGAGCACAGCGTCGATATGGTCTTGGACGGCGGCAATTGCGGCCTGATTCCCACCTCGGTGATCGACCTCTCGGGCGACCATGCCGTCGTAGCCCGCGTGGGTCGCGGTGATGTCAGCCCCTTTGCGCCAACGGCCACCGTATAATGCCGCGGCAATGCGGGCAAACAGGCTCGTAATTACTTCAAATAACGAGTGCAAGCATTGGATTTAAGTAGATTTCGTGAATTTCTTGAGACTATCTCGATCTGGGCAATTCCGGTTTTGTTCGCCGTCACCCTGCACGAAGTGGCGCATGGCTGGATGGCAAGATACTTCGGCGATCGTACCGCCGAGTTGCTGGGGCGCTTGAGCCTGAATCCGCTGCGCCATATCGATCCTGTTGGAACCGTTGTCGTTCCTGGCGTACTCCTGGCGCTCGGAATGCCGCTGTTCGGCTGGGCCAAACCGGTGCCGGTGGCAGTCAGCGCGCTGCGCAGGCCGCGTCTGGCAATGGTAATGGTGGCGCTGGCCGGGCCCGCGGCGAATCTGTGCATGGCGCTCCTGTGGTGCGCAATATTGGCCGGCGTGGTGCGCATCAAGGCCGACGCGACCTTGGATCACTGGGTGGTGCTCATGGCTCAGGCAGGTATCCTCGCCAACGTGCTGCTTGCGATTTTCAATATGCTGCCGATTCCGCCGCTCGACGGCGGCCGCGTGCTCGCGGGTTTTCTGCCGCCGCGCTTGGGCGCGCGCTACGAGAGGTTGGCGCCCGTCGGCATGCTCATCGTGGTGGGCTTATCGTTTCTGGGTCTGTTCAGTTGGCTGCTCGTTCCTGCCTATAGGGCCGCGGGTCAGGTGATCAACGCGTTGATGGCGGGACCTGCGGCGTGAGCGGACCCATACAAAATCGACGCGTGTTGTCCGGCATGCGGCCCACGGGCGAGCTGCATTTGGGCAACTATCATGGTGCCCTGAAGAATTGGATCGAGCTCCAATATCAATACGAATGCTATTTCTTCGTGGCGGACTGGCACGCGCTGACCACCGGCTATGAAGATACCTCCAAGCTCGAGGAATACACCTGGAGCATGGTCATCGATTGGCTGGCTGCCGGCCTCAACCCGGGCGTTGCCACGCTGTTCATCCAGTCGAAGGTTCCCGAGCACGCGGAGCTGCATCTGTTGCTCTCCATGATCACGCCGCTCGGCTGGCTGGAACGCGTTCCCTCATACAAAGATCAGCAGTCGCAGCTTGCCGATCATGACTTGAGCACCTATGGTTTTCTGGGATATCCGCTGCTGCAGAGCGCGGATATCCTGCTGTACCGCTCGCAGTTCGTCCCGGTCGGCGAGGACCAGGTGGCGCATGTGGAGATCACGCGCGAAGTCGCGCGCCGCTTCAATCACATCTATGGACGCGAACCGGAATTCGAGCAAAAGGTGGAAAAGGCCATCAAGAGCCTGGGCACGCGAAACTCCGCGATGTATCGCGCGCTGCGCAAAGAGTTTCAGGAGAAGGGCCATGCCGATGCGCTGGCAAGGGCGCGCGCTCTGGTCGAGGCGAATGCCCGTCTCACGGTCGCCGATCGCGATCGTCTGCTGGGATTTCTCGAAGGCGCCGGGATATCGATCCTCCCCGAACCCGAGGCGCTGCTGACCGCGACGCCCAAAGTACCGGGACTCGACGGCCGCAAGATGTCCAAGTCCTACGGCAACACCATCGGCCTGCGCGAGGACACGGACTCGATCGTCAAAAAACTCAAGGCCATGCAAACCGATCCGGCGCGGGTGCGGCGCACCGATCCCGGCGATCCGGAGAAATGTCCGGTCTGGGATCTGCACAAAATATATTCGACGGCCGCGACTCGAGATTGGGTGCAGAAAGGCTGCCGCTCCGCGGGAATCGGTTGTTTGGAGTGCAAGGCGCCGCTGATCGAAAAAGTCGTGGAGGAGGTGTCCGGCATTACAAAGCGCGCCCTGGAGTTCGAAGAGAATCCGGACCTGGTACGCGGTATCATCGCCGAGGGGTGCGAGCGGGCGCGGACGGTGGCACGCGACACGCTGGATGCGGTCCGACAAGCTATGGCGATGAATTACCGATGAAACCTGAATTGACCTTGGTTCCAAGCGCGCCGCCCCCGGCGCCGGCCGGCGTCAGTGCGCCGGCTCAAGGCGAAATGCCGTTTGCGGTCGTGGAGGGACAGCCCATTGTCGAGATGCCGCGAGACTTGTACATACCGCCGCAGGCCCTCGAGGTATTTCTCGAGGCGTTTGAAGGGCCGCTCGACATGCTGCTGTACCTCATTCGGCGGCAGAACCTCGATATTCTCGACATTCCGATTGCGGAAATCACCCGCCAATACATGCGCTATATCGAGTTGATGCAGGTGCTGCAGCTCGAGTTGGCGGGCGAATATCTTCTAATGGCGGCGACGCTGGCCGAAGTGAAATCGCGCATGCTGCTGCCGCGGGTCGGCACCGATGAGGCGGCGGATGAGGCGGATCCTCGTGCGGAACTGGTGCGCCGCCTTCAAGAATATGAACGCTTCAAGCGTGCGGCCGAAGGAATCGACCGCATGCCGCGGCTGGAGCGCGATACCTGGGTTGCTTCGGCTGAGCTGATCGACCGCAAGGTCGTGCGCATTGCGCCGCAAGTGACGCTGCAGGAAATGCTGATTGCCTTTCAAGATGTACTGTCGCGCAGCGACATGTTTGCCCACCACCACGTGCAGCGCGAACCCTTGTCCGTGCGTCAGCGAATGACCGATGTGATGTCCTTGCTGCAGACCAACGCCTTCGTCGATTTCGTACGCCTGTTTACCGCCGAAGAGGGTCGCCGCGGAGTGACGGTGACGTTCGTGGCGATCCTGGAACTATTGCGTGAGGGGTTGATCGAAATAGTTCAATCGGAAGCCTATGCGCCACTGCATGTGCGCCTGGGCAATCCGGCTCGGCACCTGTCGCTGGTTGCCGACGACAATGCCGCCAACGATGACCTTGCGAGAACTCAATGAACCATCAATACGTGAAGAATGTGGTCGAAGCAGCGCTGCTCGCAGCCGGCAGGCCGCTGACGGTGGAAGAGCTGACGAGCGTCTTCGACGAGCGTGACGGATCGGTCGCTGACGAAGTCAAGGGCGCGATTGCCGCGCTCAGCGAGGAGTATGCGACGCGCGGCCTGGAGTTGCTGGAAGTGGCCAGCGGTTATCGAATTCAAATCAGGGCGGCAGTGGCGCCGCCCGTGGCGCGCTTGTGGCAGGAGCGCCCTGCGAAATATTCGCGCGCGCTGCTCGAGACCCTGGCCTTGATCGCTTATCGACAGCCGATTACGCGCGGTGAAATCGAGCAAATTCGCGGTGTCGCGGTCAATCCGAACATCATCAAGACATTGCAGGAGAGGAATTGGACCCGGGTGGTTGGCCACCGCGACGTGCCGGGTAAACCTGAGTTGCTGGGAACGACGCGGGAATTTCTCGATTACTTCAGTTTGAAGAAGTTGGATGATCTGCCGACGCTGGCGCAGCTCAAGGAGCTGGAAGATCTACGCGTACAACTGACGCTGCCCGGTGCGGAAGCCCAGGTCTTGGCGGAAGCTGAAGCCGGAACTGAAACTGAAACCCAGATTGACGCCGCCGCGGATGTTGAGCCGCAGGCGGAGGACGATGAGGAGCCGCCGGCCGAAGGCGCCGGGCCGCGGACTCAAGGTCTGGTCGCCAGTGGTGCGCAAGACGACTCGAATTGATGCGGCCGCGACCGCCTCAGCCTAGGCGACGTTCGGCCGCAGCACCGCAAAAGGAGCCGCCGCCCGGCGAGCGCGTGCAGAAACTGCTCTCGGCTGCGGGCATTGGTTCACGCCGCGAAGTCGAACGTTGGATTCGCGAGGCTCGGCTGAAGGTCAACGGCGAAGTGCCGGCGCTTGGCGCGAAGCTCACCCCCAAGGACCGCATCACCTTGGATGGGCGGCCGGTCAGATTGCACGCACCGGCCGTCAAGGAAACCCGCGTTCTTTTGTTTCATCGTTCCCCGGGTGAAAATCTCGACCTGAAGGCCGCGACCTCGCGGGCCGCCGAGCACCTGAAACTGCCGCGCTCAGCGGGCCGCTGGCTTGCGATCCAACCGATGCCGCCGGTGGACGGCGGCCTCGAAATCCTCACCGACGACGGCTCGTGGGCGCACCGCGTATCGCAAGGCGTGCATGCGCTGACGATCGACTATGTCCTGAGAATGCGCGGTCCGTTGAAGGAAGAACTGGTCGAGGAATTTCGCGCAGCCACCGACTGTGAAGGCGAGGCGATGAGTATTTTGCAGGCGGACGCGAAGTATGGCGAGGGATTCAATCACTGGCTCACCGTCACGGCGCGCGCGACCCGTTCCGCGCAAGTGCGGCATTGGTTTGCCGCTCGCGGCATCATCGTGAGCCGCTTGATGCGCGTGCGCTTCGGTCCGGTGCATTTGGGCCACGATCTGCCGCGGGGCCACTCGCGGGCCATGCTGGCCGGCGAACGCAACGCGCTGATCAATGAAGTCGACGCCGCCAAGCCGACAGTGCCGACGCCTGAGGCTGTTTAGGCTTCCCCGCGCGCAGGAATGGTTAATCAGAGAAAGAGCACTCTATGGTCCATCGCGGAATTTACCGCGGTAGTCCTGATCCAATTGTTCGTCATGCGCTATATCGTCCTCGTGCTCGGAGTCGGGGCGCTGGGCATCTGGTCGGTTCTCATGTCCGCTGCGCAAATCGCGCGCTTTTTTGATCCTGGAGCGTCTGCCGGAATGGGACGATTTTTGGCGATAGCCACTATGGAGCGGAATATCCGCCAGATAGAAAATATTTTGGCGACGATCGTTTATATAACCGTGCCATTGTATCTGTCGCTTTCGGCGATTCTGTTTTTCCCTCTGCGCGGAGCCTTGTCGTTCGTCTTGAAGGATCAGGCGCTGATTGAAGGCCGTCATTTATTGATTTACGCTCTGTGTTCCTATATCGCGCAAATCCTATCCAGCGCATTCGCCGGCTCTCTGATAGGACTTCACCTCAGCTTTCGCAAAAGCCAAATAGCAATTTCGGCGATCGCGCTTCAGGCGATCGTATCCGTGACTCTTATCAGACGTTACGGACTGGCAGGACTCGCGATTGCGCAGATCGCGAACTATTCTTTCACTATCGTCATGTCGGTCCTCATCATGAAGATGAGCGTGGGCGTCCGATTGAAAGGACTGTTGCGTTTCAATTGGGACACGATTCGTAGGATCATGTCCTTCGGAATCGGGATTCAAGCATCCTCGCTGGCGTGGGGTGCGTTCGAAACTTCCATCCGTTTCATCATGTCGCGGTTCGCCGGCGTCGAACAGGTCGGCACTTATGAAATTGCCTACAGGGTATCCAGCCAGGCGCGCGTACTGGCCTATTACGTCAGCCAGTCGCTTGCTCCCATGTTTGCGAGTCTCGGTGCGAGTGACAAACAGGGATTGCTGGCCTTTTACCGCCAGGTATACGCTCGCTATACTTTGTTCGCAGCATCGGCGGCCATCGCCATCATTGTTTTCTCGCCGCTTACAAGCTTGATCATGTTGGGTCGACTCGACCGAATGTTCCTGCTGTTCTCGGCCCTCACTGCGTTGGGCACAATGGCCCACATAGTGGCATCTCCATCGGAGCTTACGGCAGTCTCCATGGGCTTATTGCGGTACAACGTTGCAGGAGTACTTGCGGCGCTGATTGTCATGTTGCTGTTCGGTCCCTTGCTTGGTTATTTGTTTCAGGGACCTGGTGTGGCGTCGGCAGTCCTATTGGCGGCGTTGATTGCCGTTTCTATTCCGCTGGTCTTCAATAACGGGGCCTTGAATTTGCCGCGCCTCCCTGCGTTCCGCCGAGATTTGAATCTCGCGGGATTGATCGAGGGTATTCGCTGGCCCAGACAGTGATTTGCCCCTGGTTCCGTCGCCTACGCGAGCATGGCTGTGGGGCGATGCGGACATCGCTCAAAACGCACGAGATTGCTTGGAGCGCCGGCTGCTGATTAGTTGGTCGGCACCTTCGAGGCGTCCAGCAACTGCGCCAAATACTGCTGCCAAACGGCCGCCCAGGTGTGGGTACCGTGACCATGCGTTTGATCCGAGGCCTGCAGCAGCACGAAGCGCCCACCCTTGACGCGCTTGATTTCCCGCTCCGCGATGCCGAGTTCCGGCGGGTTGATGAAATCATCGCCCGAATTGATTTGCAGCAACGGCGCCTTGATCTTCTCCAGCCCCGGCGACGGGTCGTAGTCCCGCGAGGCGTTGACCTGGTACAAAAAGTCGTTGGCGTCCAGATCTTCCAGTTGGCGCTGCATATATTTTTGGACGAATTCATCGGCGTCATCCCGATTGGGGAGACTGATTTGCATTTGAATCGGCGCGCTTCCCGCGATCAGCAACAAGCTCGCCACGGTGCGCATGCCGGAGATGGGTTGGGTTGCATACTCGCCCTTCAACCATTGCGGATCGTTGCGAATTGCCTCCACGGTCAGTTCGCGCCATACCCGATTGCGTCCCGCAATCTGCACCGGCAGGCAGGCGAGGGGCATCAGGGCGTCCATGAAATCCGGATAGGCCTCTGCCCACATGAACGTGTGCATGCATCCCATCGAGGTGCCCATGACCAGCCGCAGGTGGTTCACCTCGAGGCCCTTCGTGACCAGCGCATACTGCGCGGCCACCATGTCCTGATAGGAATATTGCGGAAAGCGCGCACGCAAACCGTCGCTCGGCTTGCTGGATTTCCCGTGACCGATGCCGTCGGGGAGAATGATGTAATATTTTTCGGCATCCAGCAGCTGTCCCTTGCCGAACAGCACGCCGGAAAATCTCTCGTTGATCAGGCTGCGGCCGGAACCCCCGGTGCCGTGCATGATCAGGACCGCGTTGGTGACACGCCCCTGTGCATCTTTTTTCGCCTTGCCGAGAAACGTGTAGTGCATGCGCAGTTCGGGCAGGGTTTCTCCCGATGCAAAGTGGAAATTATGGATGACATAGTCGCCCTCGAGCGGACGCAGGTCCGCCGCGGCGGCATTGGCGGCTGCAGCAAACCCGGCGCAGAGCAACAGCGTCAAGGCGCCAGAATAGAGTGTCCGTGTGTGCATCCTGAAGAGTCCTCGAATGTTATTGGGCTTCAATGAACTGACCATCAATACCGCGGCCGCGTTCACTCAGCAAGTATAAAAAGGGACCGCTGACCGATTCCGCGCTCGGTACCGTGTTCGGATCCTCCGCCGGATAGGCAGCCGCCCGCATGGCGGTGCGCATCCGGCCGGGGTTTACGCTGTTCACGCGAATGTTCGCCTCACCCTCCAATTCTTCCGACAGCATGCTGCGAACCGACTCCAATCCCGTCTTGGATACCGCGTAGGCGCCCCAGAAGGGCCGCGATCGCTTCACCACGCCGCTGCTGACGAAGATGATCGAGGCGTCCTCGGACTTGCGCAAGTTCGGCAGCAAGACTTGGGTGAGGATAAAGGGGGCCGTCAGATTCACGTGCAGAACCTTGCACCAGGTCGGCACATCATATTGCTCGAGCGGCGTGCGATCGCCCAGCAAACCCGCAGCATGGACCAAACCGTCCAGTTTGCCGAATTCCCGGCCAATCACGTTCGCCAGCGCGTCGTAATCCACCGCCGTGGCGAGCGCCAAATCCAGCGCCGCGATTGCGGGCTGAGGCGCACCCAAAGTCTCGATTTCATCGTACACGCGATCGAGCTTGGCGCTGTTGCGTCCCGATAGGATCACACTGGCTCCGGCGCGCGCACATTCGATGGCCAGCGCCCGCCCGAGTCCGCTGCCGGCTCCGGTAATCAGAATGGCGCGTCCCTTCAGCAGGTCGCGGTCCGGCATGAAATCTCTGGGAATCATAGGGTCCTTATCATCGATGGTCGTCAATGGGCGCGCCGTGCCGTCGACCACGCCAGCAGCATATCCCGCATGCCGGTCGACTCGAGCGTCGGCGTACCTCGGTTCAATTGCTTCAGTCCCAGGGCTGCCAGCACCAACAGGTGCCGCTGTTCGGAGCGGCGTGCGCCGGGCAGCGCCTGCGCCGCGATTGCGTAGTCTCGGGCAGCGCGCTCTCGAAGCCGTTGCAGATAGCCTGCCAGCTCTGCCGGCGGATGATCGGCGCACAGGCCGGCATTGTCGATGCCTGCGGCCAGAAGCTCGTCCACGGCAAACGGCACGCGTCCCGAACGCACTTCGCGCGGGTAGTCGCGTATCGAGCGCGACAGATAGTCAGCCACCGCCAATGCCCGGGTGCACTCTTCCAAGCTCGTTTCATCCAGATCGCTCGAGGCCAGCCGGGATGCTACCAATAATGGATAGGCGCGCAGGGCGCAGGCGTGAGGCACGAGGTCCGTCCCCCGTTCCAGCGGCGCGCCGTCGGTTTCAGTGACCGCCGCATCGATCGACAGCGCCAAGGGGGTGAAATTGACTTCGCCGGCGCGCGGCAATGATGCGAGATACGCG
>DATHFW010000131.1:0-2214 GCA_035317945.1 Steroidobacteraceae bacterium
GTTTCTCACCGCGGGCGCGGGCGCCATTTGGACGCTCAATCAGGGTGACGGCAACGTCACGCGCGTCGACGTGCGCAGCGGACACGCCAGTTCGATTGCCCTGGGAACGCCGGGTCATGGCGGCGACATCGCCTTCAGCGCCGGCCGCGTTTGGACCACCATGCCGAAAATGCCGCTCTCGGTTATCGATGCGGCAGCGGGCAAACTGGTCTGTCAGTGGGCGGGCCCGGGTGGCGATTCCCTGGGGATCGGACACGGGGCGATATGGCTCACGGATTATCATGCGGGGAGCGTCTCGCGAATTCCCGTGAAAGATGCGCTGGCCAAGTGCTCCGGTTCTTAGCGCTCGAGCCGATCGAACACGGCCTTCATGGTGTTCACCCGATCGAGATAGACGCGTGTCGTGTGATCTCCGCATCGTTGACCCTCGATCAATCTAAATCCCCGTCTGGCAAACTCATCCCCGGCGCCGGCGCCGCACAAGTGTATCAGCGCGGCCAGCATCTGCTTGCGCTGCAGTGTCGCGGAACCAATTCGATGCCGCTCCAGGATGTTCGCGACGCTCCGGTCAAGATAAGCCGATGTGAGCTCGACCGCGTGACTGGGCAACACCCGCGCATACAGGCTGTTGAACCAGCACGATTGCCAGTTATTCCACGGTCCGTCGTCGACGACGACATGATCGTGAATACAGTAGCGCCTGGCCTCGGCAAAATTGCCGTCCGTGATCTGATACATGCCCACCGCGCTCGACGCGGGCCGGTACACCTCGAACGGCCGTGACGACCACGACCAACGCCAGTAGGTGCGCGCCACGGGATTTCCGGATCCTTCCACCTGGGCGATCGCCGCCAATAAGTCCGGCGTCATCACATTGGTCGCGAACTTTTTGAAGATCGGCGCGTATTGCTGCCAGGTCCCCGCCGGCGATTTGTTGAGCGTTCCGCTCACCGGAAAGAACAATTCCGATGGTTTGCGCACCACCTGATAAATCCAATTACAGAGGAGCCACGCCACAAGTGTCAAAAGCACGCCCATGAGAATTTTCGCCGGGCGCGGCGCCGGGCGCCACCAGCGCCGGACGCGGCGCGCAAGGCGGGCGGTACTCCGCCTGAGCCGGGCAGCGCGGCGCCCGAGCTTGGCAGCGCGTCCGAGCTTGGCGGTGCGGCGCCCGGGCTTGGCTGTGCGGTGCGCGGGATTAGCAGTGCGGGGCGGCATGGGGTTGTGATTGAATGCGCAGATCCTCAAGCATGGCACAGTCTGCGCAAAGGTATTCCAATGTACGTTCCCATGGTCATAGCGCTGATGTTTCTGTTCCCGCTCGTCTCGATCGTGGCGCAAATCCTGCTGACGGATCACGGCGCGCTCACGGCGGCCGTCGCACTCGGCATCATTGCCAAGTGGTATGTGTTTTGGGCGGTGGGCGTCCGCCTGTCTTTGGCGGGTATTCGGCAGATTGTTCAGCCGCGCTACACGGCCCAGACGATTCTCGGACTGACCGGCTCAGACTCATTGATTCTCGTGCGCGAGCTCGGAATTGCGAATGCCGCCATCGGCGCGACAGGACTGAGCACCCTGTTTGCACCCTCCTGGGTGGCCCCGCTCGCCATGCTGGGCGCGATCTTTTACGGACTGGCGGGAATCAATCATTGCTTCCATAAGAATCGCAACCGGCTGCAGAATCTGGCGCTGGTGTCGGATCTCTTCGCAGGCTTGATCCTCGGCATTTGCTTCGTCACCTGACGACGATGGTTACACTGTCGGACTCGGGATCAAAGATGATCTTGGCCTCGCCTCTTTTGAGCTGCGCGATGACCCTCGCCACCTTGTCCTGCAGCGAGAGTTCCTTTTCGCCGTAGTCGGTGCCCTCGCGCAATACAAAGGACTCGATCACCGCCTGCAGCAAGTCCGCCGACAACTCGGTGTGCGGTACTTCTACGGCCTTGAGAGCCTCTCCTTCCGTCATTGCATCGGACGCTTGGCCAGCCAGGTATCGAGCTGGGCCGCAAAGGCATTGCGATTCGCCTGCGTGAGCGGCGGCGGTCCGCCGCCGACGACGCCGCTGGAGCGCATCGTGTCCATGAAATCACGCATCGCCAGAACCCCGCGTATGGTGTCGGGCGAATAGCGCTCACCGCGCGGATTGAGCGCCTCCGCGCCCTTCGCGATGACGTCGGCCGCCAACGGGATATCGGCCGTGACCACAAGATCACC
>DATHFW010000132.1:0-3960 GCA_035317945.1 Steroidobacteraceae bacterium
AACCCTTGTCGGTGGGTATGCGGCCGGCCGAGGTGTGCGGCGAGGCGACGAAGCCCAGGTCTTCCAGATCGGCCATGACATTGCGGATGGTGGCCGATGACAGGCTCAATCCGGAATCACGCGACAGGGTCCGAGATCCCACCGGCTGGCCGTCACGGATGTAATTCTCGATCAGGGCCTTGAGCAGCAGCTGCGCTCGCTCGTTGAGTCCCTCGTCGGCACCTTCTGTCATAGTAGGCATATAACATGTTTGAAGCTACCTAGCGCATCCGGGCGAAGTCAAGTCCGGCCAAGGGGCTTATAACTCGTTTTCATGCGTGACCGCATTGCCGCGGTCATGCTACAAGGAATCGATCATGCCTCATTCATTTCAGTCCATTGCGCTGGTGGGCAACGCCAAAGATTTGCGCGTCGCCGAATGTATGTTGGGGCTCGCCGCGCATTTTCACGCCCGCGGCGTACCGGTGCTCGTCGACCCCAGCGTCGGCCTGGCATTCAAAGCGGACAGCGTGGTGCTGTGCCCCGAGCAGTCCTTCGCGACCCGGGCCGATCTCATCGTCGCCATCGGCGGCGACGGTACGCTGCTGTATGCGGCGCGGCTGGTCGCCGGCCATTCGGTGCCCTTGATCGGCGTGAATCGCGGCCGCCTCGGATTTTTAACCGACGTCAGCCCCAGTTGCATGCTGGAAGACGTGGATTCTGTGCTGGCCGGGCGTTACAGCGAGGATCGCCGCTCCTTGCTCGCGGCGCGGCTGGAAAGGCATGACGGCAAGACCGTGAGCGCCCTGGCATTGAACGATGTCGTGGTCAACAAATGGGAAACCGGGCGCACGATGGACTTCGAAACCTCCATCAATGGCCGTTTCGTCAACTCGCATGGCGGCGACGGCATGGTGATCGCGACGGCGACCGGCTCGACGGCGTACGCGCTGTCTTGCGGCGGACCCATCGTGGAGCCCGACCTCGACGTGTGGGTTTTGGCCCCCATCAGCCCGCATACCTTGAGCGACCGCCCGATCGTGGTGCGCGCCGGCAGTAAAATTCAATTGCGCATGTCGGATCGCTTCGAATCGCGCGCGCAGGTGACCTGCGACGGCACCGGTATCGGCGATCTGGAACAGGGCGACAACCTCTATGTCGAGGGCGCCGATGCCCAAATCACGCTGCTGCATCCGCCGGGCTATGACTACTACCGGTTGCTGCGCTCCAAGCTGCATTGGGGCCGGGGTGGGCACGGCGAAGCGCCCGACGCCTAACGAACCTGTGTGAGTACTCATCGAGGTTCCCGGCTGTGCTGACGCACCTTCAACTGCGAGATTTGGTACTCGTCGACCAAGGGGAACTCGAGTTCGGCGCCGGCCTCACGGCGCTCACCGGCGAGACGGGTGCGGGAAAATCCATTGTGGTCGATGCGCTGCTGTTGATCGCCGGCGGCCGGGCCGCGGGCGATGTCGTCAGGCAGGGCGCCGAGCGCGCCGAGATCAGCGCGAGCTTTGCCGCCCTCCCCGCCGCGGCCCTCAATTGGCTGGGCGAACAGTCGATCGACCAGGACGGGGAAATCATCGTGCGCCGCGTCGTCGGAGCGGATGGCCGATCGCGCGCGTATGTGAACGGCCAAGTGGTGCCGCTCCAAGCTTTGCGGGAACTGGCGGAATTTCTCATCGAAATCCACGGCCAACAGGAGTTTCAGCACCTGGTGAGCCGCGGCGCGCAGCGCGAGATGCTCGACGAACGCTTAACCTCGCCCGCGTTGAAGAGCAGCGTCGCGGAACTATTCACTCGGTACAACGCCCGCCGCCGCGATTTCGAATCGCTGCAGAGCGCCGCCGAAAATCGCGACGCGCGCCTGGACCTGCTGCGCTATCAACTGAGCGAACTCAAGAGCGATGTGTCGACGGTCAGTGACATCGAGGAACTGTTCGCCGATCAAAAGCGCGTGGCGAGCCGCAGCCGCTTGGGCGCTGCCGCCCGCACCGCGCTTGACGCGGCCTATGAAGCAGATGCCGGCAGCGCTCATGACTTGCTCGCCAAGGCAACGGCGGCGCTGCGCAGCGTGTCGGACATCGATCTGCGCTTGGGTGAGGCCGGCAAATTGCTGGGCGAGGCCGCCATTCTGACCCAGGAGGCCGCCGAGGCGCTGCGGCACTACTTGGATGACTTGGATATCGATCCCAAGCGCCAGGACGAAATCGAGCGCCGCGCGGCCGCGCTCGAAGCGCTGGCGCGCAAGCATCGCGTCGCGGTGCTGGAGCTGCCTGCGCACCTGGTCCGCGTCGCACAAGAAGTCGCGGCCCTCGACAATGTGCAGTTGAGTTTGGCGACACTGGAGGCAGAGCTCGCCGAGCTGACGCGCGATTACCGGGCCGCGGCCGGCCGCCTAAGCGATGCACGGCGCACGGCCGCGCAGCTGCTGGGAGTTCAGGTGACCAAGCTCATGCAGACCTTGGGCATGGCGGGCGGCGAGTTTGCCGTCAAAGTCACGCCGAGTGAGCAGGAGTTCTCATCGAACGGCAGCGACGAAGTGGAGTTCCTGGTGAGCGCCAATCCCGGCCAGCCTTTGAAAAGCCTCGCCAAGGTCGCCTCCGGCGGCGAACTCTCCCGCATCAGCCTCGCCGTCCAGGTCGCCGGGCGCGCGCAGAGTTCCTCCGTCTGCATGGTGTTTGACGAAGTGGATGCGGGCATCGGCGGTGCCGTGGCCGAAATCGTCGGCAGACAATTGCGCGAGTTGGGCGAGCGCGCCCAAGTGCTGTGCGTGACGCATCTGGCGCAGGTCGCCTCCCAGGCTCACAGCCAATTCCGGGTGACGAAGCTGTCCGACGGCAAGATCACGCGCACCGCCGTCAAGCCATTGGGCGAGCCTGAGCGCATCGATGAGATCGCCCGCATGCTCGGCGGCGTCGACATCACGGAGCAGGCACGCGCGCATGCCCGCGACATGCTGGCGCGCGCGGTACCGGCCGCCAATTCAAAGAAAAAGGGCTCGCGCAGCGGACCTCGTTGAGACTAGCCGCCCTGAGACTGGCCGCTCGAAAACCTTAGGAGACGGGCTTGGTGCGTTTCTGATTGGGGCAATTCGGCTTGCGGCAGTGCCCGTACAGAATCAGCGCATGATCGCTGATTTCAAAGCCCAAGCGCTTGGCCACCGCGTGCTGCCGTTCTTCGATGCCGCTGTCCATGAACTCTTCCACCTTGCCGCAGTCAACACACACGATGTGATCGTGATGCGCGCCTTGATTGAGCTCGAACACCGCCATGCCGCCCTCAAAATGATGGCGCGTGACCAAGCCGGCGGCCTCGAATTGGGTCAGCACTCGATAGACCGTGGCGAGGCCGATATCTTCGTTGGACACCAGAAGCTTCTTGTAGATGTCCTCGGCGCTCATGTGGCGCGCCGACCCGTCGGCGAGGATGTCCAGGATTTTCAGGCGCGGCAGCGTTACTTTAAGACCTGCGTTGCGCAGATCGTTGCTTTCGCTGGTCGCGTCGGGTTTCAGGCGCTGCGGCATGCTGGGCCTTTGGGTTATGATGGGCACCGATTATCAATCATTTGACGGCTATTCACCACTTTACATGAAAATTATTCAGTGCCTGGTTCTGGGATCCGCGGTAACTCTGATGGCTTCCGGCTGCGTGTACCGCATCAACATTCAGCAGGGCAATTTCCTGAATCAAAGCTCCGTCGACACGGTCAAGGAAGGCATGACGCGCAGCCAGGTCCGATACCTGCTGGGCACGCCCATGGTGGCCGACAGCTTCAACAAGGAACGTTGGGACTATATTTACTATCTCAAGAAGGGCCGCACCCTGCACGTCGACTCGCGCCGCGTCACTGTGTATTTCGACGGGGACAAAGTCGAAATATACGGTCACGCGCCGCGAATCGATGTGGCGTGTGCGGCCCTTCTTGAGATAGTAGATATAGTCCCAACGTTCCTTGTTGAAGCTGTCGGCCACCATGGG